>NZ_JBFUKO010000007.1:0-37620 GCF_056400805.1 Aminobacter sp. P4_H6_2 | reverse complement strand
GCCGCTTTGCGTGCTCAGGCCGCTTTGCGTGCTCAGGCCGCTTTGCGTGCCTTTTTCGGATGCACATTCTGGTTCATGCGGAAGACATTGTCGGGATCGTATTTCTGCTTCACCTCCAGCAGCCTGGCATAATTGCCGCCATAGGCAGCCTCGACCCGGTCGGCCTCGTCGCCTGGCATGAAGTTGATGTATGCGGTGCCTACCGCCTGCGGCTTGGTCGCTTCGTAGATGTCGCGGGCCCAGCCCATGCAGGCCTTGTCCATGGACGCCTCGCGCCAGCGCGCATGCACGTTCATGACAAAATGCGAGCTGCGCTGCGGGAAGGCCGTGGCGTCCGTCGCCACCCGCCCGGCAGCACCGCCGACATGGCCGATGAAGATCTCGCATTCGGGCCCGGGCAAGGTGCGGATCGCCTTGTCGAGTATGTCGATCGTTGCATCAGGCAGATCGATGAAGTCGTGGCTCTTCCAGTAGTTGCGCGCGCCGGGCTGCAGCAGCGGGTCGAAGGCCGTCTGCCATCCGGAAAAGGGGTTCGGGCCGACCACATCGACGATCGGCTTGCCGATGCCGCGCAAGGCTTTGGTCGCCTTTTCGCCGGCTTCAAGGTCGCCGCAATAGCACATCGCCAGCACCAGAACCTCCTTCCAGTGCCATTGTGCCGGCAGGAATGGCAGGGGCGGCGCCTTGCGCATCACCGTCCAGCAGGTCAGCTCGTCGGGAGCGTCTTCAAGCACTTTCCGATATTGCTTGAGTACCGATTTGGCGTCGTCGAAGGGATGCACCACCAGCCCCGACAGCACTTGCGGGCCGAGCTTGTGCAGCTTGAACTCGAACGCCGTCACCACGCCGAAATTGCCGCCGCCGCCGCGCAGTGCCCAAAACAGATCGGGATGTTCTGACGTGCTGGCCCGGACCAATTCGCCATCGGCTGTTACCACATCGGCCGAAAGCAGATTGTCGATGGTCAGCCCAAGCTTCCGCGTCGTCCAGCCGAAGCCGCCGCCGAGCGTCAGCCCCGCGATGCCGGTGGTCGAGTTGATGCCTGTCGGCACCGCAAGAGTGAAGGCCTGCGTTTCCTTGTCGACGTCGGAAAGCAGCGCACCTGGCTCGACCCAGGCCCGGCGCGCCACCTTGTCGACACGCACCGATTTCATCATGCTGAGGTCGATCATCAGCCCGCCGTCGCAGACAGCGCTGCCGGCGATGTTGTGTCCGCCGCCGCGCACGGCGACCAGAAGCTCGTTTTCACGTGCGAATTTGACTGCGGCTATGACATCGGCGGCGCCGACGCAGCGCACGATAAGGCCCGGCCGGCGGTCGATCATGGCGTTCCACACCGAGCGGGCCTGGTCATAACCCTCGTCGCCGGCATGGAGCATTTGACCGCGCAGGCTTGCGGCAAATGCCTCAAGCGTCGGTGCGCTGATCGTCGTCATGCCTCCTTCCAATGTCGTGAGGCTCAAGTCGTTCATGATATGTTCCTCTCGTAGGTGTCATGCCTCCTCTTCACCGCAGCCGGCAATTGTGCGCCTAGCAAGAAGGATGGACAAGGCGGAGCGCGTTGCTGTTGCTGAAAGTGATGGGTGCGGTGTCTCGTCGCCTGGGGCGCGACTGTTGCCTTCGCGCCTTGCCGCAGCATGGTCCAGTCGCGATAGTGCCAAACAACTCAGTTAGTTCCGTGCTTCGACGCGGCGTAGTCGGAGACGGAACCAGCGATGCGGCCTACTTGCAGCGACATTGACCACCGAGCGCTGCAAGGCAATTGGGCGGAATGAAATCCAGGCCGGGCTTGCGCCGTATTGCATGTTGGTCTGCGACCGCTGCCCTCCTCTCAGCGAGCTTGCCCGCTGATCGGGCACTTGCCGAAGATCGGATGCTGCTGCTCGACCGCGACGGCCTGGTCATCAGGGCGCATCTACAGGCTGGCCTGAACGCGGTGATCGAACATAATCTGTTCTGGAACTTCGCCGCCACCTTCGCGCCATCGCCAAACTTCAACCCCGATAAGCAATGGCTTGAAGGCTATGTGAAGCCCGGCCTCAGCTTCATCAAGGAGTTCGACAACGCTCCGATGGCCTACGGCAAGATTTCGGCGGTGGCCTCGGGAACGCTTGGCATCGACGCCTACGGCATCGGCGACACCGGCCGTATCACGCTTGAAGAAGGCTATCTCGGATTGCGCTCCGCCGATGCTGGTCGCAGCTCGTTCGACGTCTCGATTGGCCCGCGCGAGTTCAAGGCGGGTACCGGAATGCTGATCGCCAATGGGGGCAACAGCGGCTTTGAGCGTGGTGCTCTCAAATTCGGACCACGCAAGGCCTGGAAGATGGCGGCACTGGGCGAGGCTGGCTACGACGATTTCAGCGGAACGGTGTTTTACCTCCAGCCCAACGAATTGCCCGACACCAGCAGCAGCACCAAGCTCATCGGTACGGACCTTCGCTACGACTGGCCCTCCGTCAATTCCTTTGCCGGCATAACCCTTGGCCATGTGTTGGAGTCGACGTCGGCTTACCCCAAGGCGGCTCCGGACGGGATAGGCGCGCCGACCATCCTGCCCGACGCGAGGCAGGGCCTGAACTTCGTCAATTTTTATGCCATCGGCACGCCCCTCCCGGGCGTTTCCGAGAACTTCTTTGCCGGCGCCGAAGTGGCCTATGAATGGAACAATGACATCGACATGCGGGCCTGGGCCGCGCGTACCCATGTCGGATACACCTTTGCCGATCTGTCGTGGTCGCCGACCATCGCGCTGTCTTATCAGACATTTTCAGGCGACGACCCGTCGACCCCGAGGCTCGAGCGTTTCGACCCGCTTTTCTACGAAGGCAGCCCGAGCAACTGGTCGACCGGGTCGAAGTCGTCGATGGTGTTCATCAATTCCAATGGGAGTTCGTATCAGGCCAGCCTGCGTGTCACACCGACCGAGCGGGACACGTTCACGCTGCGCTACGCGCATATCCGCGCCAACGAATTGCTGAGCCCGATCCAGTTCGGGCAAGGCACGCGTGTCGAAACATCAGGTGGTGTGCCCAGCCCGATTACCGGCGCCACCAACCACCATCTCTCGGATGACATCTTTCTCGAATATAATCGCGTGCTGAATCCGAACACCTTTCTCACCGTCGGGCTCAGCGCATCATTCCCTGGGCAGGGCATCGACTCTATCGTCAATGCCGATGCACCAACCTGGGCGGGAGCGTTTGCCAATGTGGTCGTCAATTTCTGAAGTTCGCAACGACGCGCGGTTGGGCGGCTTTGCCGGCGTGCTAGCTTTGGCCATGGCAGCCGCCATCGCGCTACCACCTTCGATCTCTCACGCGCAGGAGGCAAAAGCGCTGTCAGCCGAAGAGTCCGATCCCGTCAAGCTTGGCTGGATGGTCGGTTCGCCGCCGCCCGCCGACAAGATCATCCGCTTCACCGATCCCGACTATTTCTCCTTCCCCAAGATGCGCTGGACGGTCTGCCATTTCCGCCAGCTGATGCCGACGGTCAATGTCAGCCGTGGCCTTGGCGCGCCGCTGCCTTTCGAGCGCAAGACCGACGAGACCATCGACGCGGTAAAATTCACTCCACTCGGTGGGGGTGCTGCGATGACATGGGAACAGTCGCTGGCCGCCAATTACACCGACGGCATCGTTGTTCTGCATGACGGCAAGATCGTCTATGAGCGCTATTTCGGCTGCCTCGACGACGCCGGCCAGCACGGCGCGATGTCGGTCACCAAGTCGCTCACCGGCCTTTTGGGCGAGATGCTGGTGGCCGAGGGCAAGCTCGACGAAAACGCCAAGGTGGCATCAGTCGTGCCTGAGCTTGCCAAGAGCGCGTTCGGTGACGCCACCATCAAGCAGGTGCTCGAGATGACCACGGGCCTGCGCTACAGCGAGGACTATGCCGATCCCGATGCCGATGTCTGGGTCTATTCGGCCGCGGGCAACCCACTGCCCAAGCCGGAAGGCTACACCGGCCCGCGCAGCTATTTCGAATATCTGCAGACGGTGCGCAAGGAAGGCGAGCACGGCACGGCCTTCGGCTACAAGACCATCAACACCGATGCACTCGGCTGGATTATCGCGCGCGTCACCGGACAATCCGTCGCCCAATTCATGTCGGAGCGGATCTGGAGCAAGATGGGGGCCGAGCAGGACGCCTACTACACCGTCGATTCAACCGGTACGCCCTTTGCCGGCGGCGGCTTCAACGCCGGCCTGCGCGACATGGCGAGGCTTGGCCAGCTGCTGCTCGACGACGGCGTCATCAATGGCCAGCGCCTGGTGCCCGAGGCGGCGATCGCCCGCATCCGCGCCGGCGGCGACAAGGCGGCATTCGAAAAGGCCGGCTATGCGCTGCTCAAGGGCTGGAGCTATCGCGGCATGTGGTGGATCACCAACAACGACCACGGCGCCTATATGGCGCGTGGCGTGCATGGCCAGGCGCTCTACATCGACCCCAAGGCGCGCGTCGTCATAGCCCGCTTCTCGTCACATCCAACGGCGGGCAATGCCGCCAACGACCCGACTACGCTGCCGGCTTACGAAGCGGTGGCGAAGTATTTGATGAAGTGAGACCTACACCACCGCCCGGCGATATAGATGCCAGGTGGCGTGGCCGAGCACCGGCAGCACCACCAGCAGCCCAAGGAAGAAAGGCAGGCAGGCTGCAAGCACCGCAAGCGTCACCACCAGCCCCCAGCCCAGCATGACCACCGGGCTCGCCAGGACCGTGCGCACCGAGGTGATCATGGCGGTGACGAAATCGACCTCGCGGTCGAGCAGCATCGGGATCGAGATCACGGTGAGAGAAAACAGCACCAAGGCAAGGGCGGCACCGACGAGGTGGCCGACGCCCAGAAAGATCCAGCCTTCGTTCGTCGTCGTCACCACATGGACGAAGCGGTCGAGCGTGGCAAAAGACATGCGCCCGAGGATCAGCGCGATCAAGAGCCTGATCTGGTACATCCAGATCCAGAACACGAACAGCATGACGAAGGCCATCCACGACACCTCGCGCCGCCGCTGCGCCCATACCACCGCCAGCACTTCGCGCAGGCTCGGCGACTGCCCGGCCTCCAGCCGGCGGCTGACCTCGTAGAGGCCGACGGCGGCAAAGGGCCCGACCAGCGGAAAGCCGATGGCAAAGGGATAGATCAGCCAGGGTTCGTGCAGCACGACAAGTGCTATGGTGATCATTATGCCGATGACGGCGAAGACGGCGCCGATCATAAGCCCGATCATCGGACGGCGTGCAAAGTCGGCGGCCCCTTCGGCAAGGCTGGCCCGTATGTCGGCCACACTGAGCGCCCGCACCTCCGGCAGCGCCCCCGGCCGCTWGCCTGGCTGTGCCGCCTTGTTCACATCGACCATCGCTTCCTCCCTCGCGTCGTCGTATTTTGCCGACCATGCACTGTCAGGTGCAAAGTGTATTGATCAGGATCAAGCGCTTTCGCAGCTGGCGCCATTCAGGCCGAAGCCAGCCCGTACCCCACCGCCGCTCCCGCCAGCACAATCGCCACCAGCCCCTGGAACAAGGCGACGATCACCTTGAGGGCCGCGCGCGCCAGCGACAGCTCCAGATGCTTGGCAAACCAGCGTGTCTCCACCGTCACGTACCAGAGCATGGCAAGCCCGAACAGCGCCACTCCCGCCAGCATCGTTGCGGGCCTGTCGATGCGCGTCAGCACGCCGCCGATGCTGGAGACCAGCGCGAAGGGGGCGGCGACATAACACTGGCTGTAGAAGGGCCGCTTCAGCGTGTTGCGGTCGATGCGGATGCCGCGGTGGCGCAACAGCTTCCGTGCCATCAGCAGCGGAAAGACGCTGAAGACCACCGCGCGAAACAGCAGCAGGTTGGAATCGCTCGCCAGAAACGACGGCGGCGCCCAGGGCGTTTCCTGGCTCACCAGCGCCAGTTCGAAACCATGCGCGATCAGCAAGGTGATCAGCAAAAACATCGGCGGGCTGAGCGTGTYGGTATATTGCTCGTCGATGTCGTCGGCCAGTTCCACGTCGGCATAACGCATCATCGCCTGCGGGCGGCGCAGCGTCCGCCACATGGTGATCGGATAAAACAACAGCCACGACGCCAGCTCGTAAAGCAGCTCCTCGAGCGATTTCAGCAATCGCATGAAGTCCATGCGTCATCCCTCTCCTTGCGCGGGTTTTCGCGCAACACATCATGGCGAGGGCAACGCCGTGTGGAAAGAGCGATGCGCTGATAGGCCATCGGGGAAGAGCGCTTGCAATTCTGTAAAGTGACAACGCACAACTGGGCAGGTACTGGTAGCGTGTACAGCTATGGGGAGCACAATGGTTGCGCGGCGAAACTTCGCTTTCCTTGGTGCCGTCCTTGCGCTTTGGTCTGTGTCGGCGCTCCCCACTGGAGCCAATGCCGCAACCGCATCGGTTTTCCTTGAAGACCAGACCTGGACCGAGCTGCGCGATCTCATCAGCGCTGGAACGACAACCATCATCGTGCCGATAGGCGGCACCGAGCAAAATGGCCCGGCCATGGCGCTCGGCAAGCACAATGTTCGCGTGAAATTTCTGGCCGAAAAGATTGCCGGGCGGCTGGGCAAGGCGCTGGTTGCGCCGGTCATCTCTTATGTCCCGGAAGGCACCATCGACCCGCCGAGCGCCCATATGAAATTTCCCGGCACGATCACCATCAGCGACAAGACGTTCGAGCAGCTGCTCGAATCCGCGGCCCGCAGCTTCAAGCTGCACGGCTTCACGACCATTGTGCTGATCGGCGACCATGGCAGCTACCAGGCCAGCGAACGTGCGGTGGCCGAGCGTTTGAACAGCGAATGGCGCAAGACCCCGGTGCGCGTCTTTGCAGCACTTGAATATTACAACATAACCCAAAGCGCCTATGTGGACCAGCTCTTGGCCGCTGGCGCAAAACAATCTGAAATTGGAACGCATTCCGGGCTGGCCGACACATCGCTGATGCTTGCCATCGACCCGTCGATGGTGCGCAAGGATCGCATTGCGGCGAGCCCGAAACGCAATGCAAGCGACGGCGTGTATGGGGGCGATCCGACGCGCTCCACAGCGGAGTTTGGCCAGCTTGGCGTCGACCTGATCGTGACCGGAACAACCGAGGCGATCCGCACCTTCGTCGCAAAGCAGCCGAAATGACCAGAGCGCTCAAGCATTTCATCGCCGCGCCATTCATGCTGTTTGTCCTGGCAAGTGCCGCTTCGGCTGGACCTTGCCCGGAGGATTGCAGCGCGCCTCCGCCCGGCCGCACCAACATCTATAGCGAAACGACGTCCGGCCATTTGAGCCCCGCGACGTCAGGCGCGCTGGCCCGCGTCTATGTCCCCAATCATTCGTCCAACAGCGTGTCGGTGATCGATCCGGTCACGCTCAAGGAAGTCGACAGGTTCAAGGTCGGGCTCGCGCCGCAGCACGTTGTTCCCTCGTGGGACCTGAAGACGCTGTGGGTCGCCAACAACGCCAGCAACACAAGCAAGGGCAGCCTGACGCCCATCGATCCGAAAACCGGCAAGCCGGGCAGTGCCGTGCCGGTCAACGATCCCTACAACATGTATTTCATGCCGGACGGCAGTTCGGCGATCATTGTCGATGAATCCCTGAAGCGGCTCGAGCTGCGCGATCCGCAAACCATGGCGCTGAAATCGGTCATCGCGACGCCGACCTGCCATGGCATCAATCATGCCGATTTCGCCGCCGACAATTCCTACGCGATATTCACCTGCGAGTTTGGCAGTGGCGGTCTGGTCAAGGCCGATCTGCAGAACCAGAAGGTCCTGGGCAGCCTCGCCTTGTCGAAACCGGGCATGCCGCAAGACATCCGGCTTTCGGCCGACGGCAAGGTTTTTTATGTCGCCGACATGATGAATGACGGCGTCTTTTTGGTCGATGGAGACAGCTTTACCGAAATCGGCTTCATTGCCACCGGCATTGGGGCGCACGGCTTTGCAGTCAGCCGCGATGGCACGAGACTTTACGTGGCAAACCGTGGTTCGCATCAGATGGAGAATTCCCATCCAAAGGGCCAGGGCAGCGTCAGCGTCATCGACTTCGCGACCCGTTCGGTCGTGGCGCAATGACCCGTTCCAGGTGGCGGCAGCCCGGACATGGGCAATGTCAGCGCCGATGGCAAACAATTGTGGCTGTCCGGTCGCTTCGACAGCGAGGTCTACATGTTCGACACCGCCACCGGTGCGGTCGTGAAGATCCCCGTTGGCGTCGAGCCGCACGGCCTGACGGTCTGGCCACAGCCTGGCAGGTACTCGCAAGGCCATACCGGCAATATGCGCTGAGCTGCCCGGGGCTTTATGCCAGAGACCGCCGATCGCGCTGACAGGACGTTCACGCCGCCCGACCGGCAGGCTATAGCAGGGCAAAGCCCTCCTGCTGGATCTCGCCCAAGGATTCTCCCCCTATGACCGACATCATGACCACCGACACCGTGCTCGACCGCTTCCTTCGCTATGTCGTCATCGACACCCAGTCCGACGCGAGCTCACCGACCCAGCCCTCGACCGAAAAGCAGAAGAACCTCGGCCGCCTGCTCGTCGAGGAGCTGCTGGCGATCGGCCTCAGCGACGCGCATCTCGACGAGCATGGCTATGTCTACGCCACTGTGCCATCCAACACCGACAAGCAGGTGCCGGTGATCTGCTTTTGCTCGCACATGGACACCGCGCCCGATTTCACCGGCACCAACGTCAAGCCGCAGCTGGTGCGCAACTATGCTGGCGGCGACATTCAGCTCAAGGGCGATCCGCAGCAGGTCATCCGCGTCAGCGATCATCCAGAACTCGCCAACCAGATCGGCAACGACATCGTCACCACTGACGGCACGACCCTGCTCGGCGCCGACGACAAGGCCGGCATCGCCGAGATCGTGACGGCGGCACAGTTCTTGGTCGCCAATCCCGACATCAGGCACGGCACCATCAAGCTTCTCTTCACCGCCGACGAGGAGATTGGCCGCGGCGTCGACAAGGTCGACTTCAAGAAGCTCGGCGCCAAATTCGCCTACACCATGGACGGCGAAACCGCCGGCCATATCGAAGACGAGACCTTTTCGGCCGACGGCGTCGAGATTGCCATTTCGGGCGTCGCCATCCATCCCGGCTTCGCCAAGGGCCGCATGGAAAACGCCATCAAGATCGCCGGCGCCATCGTCGACCGGCTGCCGAAGGAGCTTGCGCCCGAAACCACCGAGGGCCGCGAAGGCTTTGTCCACCCCACCGCTCTGTCGGGCTCGATGGAAAAATCGTCGCTCAGCCTCATCGTCCGCGACTTCACCGACGAAGGTCTCGCCACCAAGGAGGCAATGCTCGAAACCATCGTCAGGGACGTCCTGAAAGCCTATCCCGGCTCGTCCTACACCTTCACGGTCAAGGAGCAGTACCGCAATATGAAGGTGGTGCTCGACCGCCACCCCGAGATCGTCGAAAACGCGCTCGAAGCCGTGCGCCGCGCCGGCATGGAGCCGGTGCGCGGCAGCATCCGCGGCGGCACCGACGGCTCGCGCCTGTCGTTCATGGGCCTGCCGTGCCCCAACATCTTCGCCGGCGGCCACGCCTTCCACTCCCCCCTCGAATGGGTCAGCCGCCAGGACATGGAAAAGGCAGTGAAGACGATCGTCGAGCTGGCAAGAGTGTGGGAGGAACGGGCGTAGGGGGCATCGCGGCGACCGACACTGGCGCTTTAGGACGACAGTGAGTGCAACTGCTCCTGCATCGGCAGCGTTTGCCGAAGTGCGCTGGGATTGAAGCCGGTGGCGCTGCGAAAGGCGCGGCTGAAATTGGCCGGCGTGGAGTAACCAAGCTCTGCGGCTATGCGGGTGATCGAGACATCCGTATACCGGAGCAGTTCATCGGCGCGCCGCGCCCGGGCAGCATTCGCCAAGGATCGAAAAGCCGATCCCTCGCCATTCAGCTCGCGCTGCAGAGAGCGGGTGCTGATGTCCATCGCGCGGGCGGTGCTGTCGATCGAAATCGAGCCGCCACGGACCTGAAGGCGGATATGTTCCGAGATGACGCCAAGCGTATCGCGCGGGGCAGCACCGCGCCGATCACGCGCCACGTCGGCTATGGTGATGATCGGCGCTGCGGCTGGCGCGGGGCCGCGCGTGGTGAGGCTGCCCCGGTCGAAGACGACGGCCAAGGTCGGTGCATTGAAGACGACAGGGCAGTGGAACATGTCTTCGAAGGGGGCGGTGTGGCGCGGCCGAGGGATATCAAGCTCGATCCTGAGCGGCCGCCAATTTTCGGACAGGAAATGCCGGCAAACGCTTGACAGCGCGCCTGCCGCGACGTTCGCGGCATGATCGTAGCCGGGGCGGCCGGCGAGGGCGAGGCCATAGCTGAAGCGGGCCTCGTCGCCGCGGGTGACAAGGGCCATCGTATCGCCGGTGGAGTGGTAGGCGAGGGCTTCGATAGCCCGGCCGAACGCCGCGCCGAGCGTGTCGGCGGCGTAGATGTATTGCCCATATATTCCGTAGTTGGCGACATCCATCTGTGGGGACATCAGCAAGCCGAAATTGGCCTCGCCGGCAACTCGCGCCGCCGTGTCGATCAGCCTCAAACCCGCCGCTTGCGGGATGAAGCCGCTTTCGCCTTCGATCACTTCAAGGTCGACGCCGGCGGCGCGGACGGCCCGAGCCAGCGTCCGCTCGCCAAGCTCGCGCCGGATCAGCTGCGGCAGGCCGTGCAAGGTGAGGTTTGAAATGACCGGGGTCGTAGGCATTCTGGCTACCTCGAAGCATTTCTTCAGACTTGGCGCAAAATGAGTGGTGGCGCAACGCCGTCGCGGCTCAATAATGCATCCGTCGCGATTGACGGCGGCACGAAAAACGACCCACAGTTGCAGTGGCCATTGTCGAGGAGAGGGCAATCATGCGCATGACGAGACTGCTTTGTGCCACCGCTGCGGTGGCAATGATGGGCTTGGGAGTCGCTTCCGCCGATACGGCGCCAAAGATGAAGATGACAACGCCGATACCGGATTCGATCATCACGCCGGAGAGCCTGGACACCAGGCTTGGCAAGCTGAACTTTTTCGATGGCTTCCCGGATGACGCTACTTCGGAGAAGATCTACGACAATCTCGATTTCATGCGTGGCGTCGACGCTTTTCTCAATGCCATGCCTGGTGCTTCCGTCGAAGCTCTCCGGGTTGGCATCGCCAGCCAGGGCGCCAACGACAACCAATCCATCCTGATCTTCGAAAACCTCATGGACTCGCGTTCGCTGTTCCTGACCGGCAACACCGAAAGCATCTACAATCTCATGTGGCTGGACACCAAGGCCGGGCCATTGGTCATCGAAACACCACCCGATATCCTGGGCATGATCGACAACCACTGGTTCGAATATGTCGGCGATGTCGGCAATGCCGGCCCGGACAAGGGCAAAGGGGGGAAATACCTGCTTTTGCCGCCGGGCTATGAGGGCGAGATACCTGAAGGCTATTTCGCGCTTCGAACCTCGACTTACGGAAACCTCTTCTTCTGGCGTGGCTTCCTCAAGGAGGGCAGCACCGCGACTGCGGTCGAAAACACCAAGAAGTTCGCCAAAGTCTATCTTCTTTCGGACGCTGACAACCCGCCGCCGATGAAGATCATCAATTCCTCGGGCAAGGAGTACAACACCATCCATGCCAATGATTTCCATTTCTACGAGGAAGTGAACAACATCGTTCAATACGAGCCGAACGAGGCCTATCACCCGGAAGTGCTGGGACAGCTCGCCGCCATCGGCATCGAAAAGGGCAAACCCTTCGCACCCGACGAGCGGATGAAGAAGATACTCACTGAAGCCGTGGCCGTCGGCAACGCGACGGCGCGCACCATCACCTTCAAGACCCGCATGAAGGACGCGTATTATTATCCGGACAGTGCCTGGTTCACCGGCTTTGTCGGCGGCAGCTACGAGTTTCTTCTGCAGTCCGGCGTACGCTATCTGGATGCCCGTGTTCTGTTTCACTACTACGCGACGGGCGTCACGCCGGCCATGGCGATAAAGCGCGTCGGCATCGGTTCGCAATATGCCGGTGCCACGACCGACAAGGACGGCAAGCCGTTCGATGGCAGCAAGACCTACAAGGTGCACCTGCCGCCAAACATTCCGGCAAAGGAATTCTGGTCGTTCGTGGTGTACGACAATCAGACGCGTTCGATGCTGCAGACAGACCAGCAATTTCCAAGCATTGGCAGCGACAAGAAAGACATTGTGATCAACGCTGACTCCTCGGTGGATGTCTGGTTCGGCCCGACAGCGCCGGAAGGCCATGAGGCCAACTGGGTCCAGACAGTTCCTGGCAAGGGTTGGAACGTTCTCCTTCGCCTCTATGGCCCACTGGAGTCATGGTTCGACAAGACCTGGAAGCCAGGCGAGATCGAACTCGTCAGATAGGGAATGCGGAAGGCAACGCTTTTGTCGGGCATATCCGGGGCTTTCGGCCCCGGAGCAGCGTGGCAGCCCTGCTGCATAGCCGGATCCGGACCGGGTCTTGCGCCGGAGTTGCCTGCCGCTCGAATCGATTCGACAACTCATCGAACAATAAGAGGAGTACGGCAAATGTTGACGAAGCGAGATCTACTTCGCTCCGCTGCGGCGATCGCCGCCGGCGCTGCGATTGCGAGGCCAAGCCTGCTGATGGCGCAGAGCCACCCCGGCATCATCGAGGCCAAGGACATCGCCGAGGAAGGCTTTATCTACGGCCTGCCGCTGGTGATGAATTATGCGGTCATGCAAGAGTTCGCTGTCGACAGGAATTCGGGGCAGTTCAAGGCGCCATTCAACGAAATCAACAACATGCACCATGTCGCCACCCCGGCGGATACGGCTGTCATCACGCCGAACAGCGATACGCCTTACTCGATGACGTGGCTGGATTTGCGGGCTGAACCGATGGTCATCTCGGTGCCGGCGATCGAAAAGGAGCGCTACTACTCGGTCCAGCTCATCGACGGCAACACCTACAACTATGGCTATATCGGCTCGCGCGCCACGGGGACCGAGCCGGGCGACTATTTGGTGGTCGGCCCCGACTGGAAGGGTGAAACGCCCGCCGGGATCAAGAAGGTCTTCCGATCGACGACGCCGTTCACGTTCTCGCTTCTCCGCACGCAGCTCTTCAACCCCGAAGACATGCCGAACGTCGAGAAATTCCAGGCCGGCTACAAAGCTCAGCCGCTTTCTGCCTTTCTCAAGCTCCCGGCACCGCCGGCCGCGCCGACGATCAATTTCGTTCCCGCCACCACGGCCGGCATCAAGGATAACTTCTTTGAATATCTCGACGCGGCGCTGCAATTCGTGCCCGAGACGCCAAGGGACCAGGCTGTTCGCGCGAAACTTGCCAAGATTGGCATCGGCCCCGGCAAGACCTTCGATTTCAAGGAATTATCGCTCGAACACAAAGCCGAAATTCTGGTGGCCATGAAGCAGGGCGACGGCAAGGTCGACAAATGGCTGGCCAGCGGAAACAAGGTCATCAACGGCTGGAATGTCGGCTCGATTTTTGGCGACGAAGCCTTCTTCAACGGCGATTGGTTGATGCGGGCCGGCGCAGCCAAGGGCGGTCTCTACGGTAACGACGCCGTAGAGGCCATGTACCCCTACACCCGAGTGGATGCGGCCGGCGAGACGCTCGACGGCAGCAAGCACAATTACACCATCACCTTCGCACCCGGCCAGTTGCCGCCGGTGAACGCGTTCTGGTCCGTTACGATGTATGACGGCAAGAGCCAGCTCTTGGTCAAGAACCCGATCAATCGCTACCTCATCAACTCTCCGATGTTGCCGGCGATGAAAAAGGACGCCGACGGCTCGCTGACGCTGTATCTTCAAAAAGACAGCCCCGGCGCGGACAAGGAAGCAAACTGGCTTCCGGCACCCGATGACAAAATCTACCTCGTTTTGCGCTTGTATTGGCCGAAGCCTACGCCACCTTCGATCCTGCCTGCGGGCCAGGGCACTTGGCAGCCACCCGGTGTGAAACAGGTCTCATAAACTTTGCGGTTGTTCTTCGCCTCAAGCTGGAACCACGGTGACGGGGAAGCCGGGCGGGTTGCTGCATAGCCGAAACCGGACCGGGCTTGCGCCMCGGTAAGGGGGCAACTCCCGACACAGACACTGATCTACCGTGGACAAATTCTTCGCCCCCACCCTATCCTTGTTTTTCACGAGGAGAGGGTGAGGGGCGAGATTAGATCACGTTCAGCTCGCGGAACGCGCTGCCCTCCGCGATGCGCTGGTAGCCGAAGGCCGAGCAGTCGATGGTCCGGTAGCCGCCATGCACCACAAGCTCGGCCAGCGCCTTGCCCACCGCCGGCGCCTGCTGCAGGCCGTGGCCGGAAAAGCCGTTGGCGAAGATGAAGTTTGTAACCTCGGGATGCGGGCCGATGACTGCGTTCTGGTCGAGCGCGTTGTAGTCGTAATGCCCGACCCAGGCCTGTGTTGCCTTGATCGCCTCGAAGGCCGGCACGCGCGTCGCCAAAGCAGGCCAGATCACCTCTTCGAACAGCGACCAGTCGGGGTTGAAGTCGGTGGCATCGGCGGCCAACTCGCCGTCCTCGCTCTCGGCACCGCCTGTGATGTAGACCGAACCTTCAGGGCGGACATAGACCCCGCTCGGGTCGACCATCAGCGGCATGTCGGCAAACTTGTCGCGCGCTTCGAAGACAAAGACATTGCGCTTGCGCGGCTCGACCGGCAGCACGATGCCAGCCATCTCAGACACTTTGCCGGCATTCGGACCGGCGGCGTTGAACACCGTGCCGGCCTCCAGCCGCTCGCCAGTGGCTAGCGTGACGGCAACGATGCGGTTGCCCTGGCGCTCGATGCCGACCACCTCTGATGTGATCAGGTCGATGTTTTTGGTTTTGAGCGCCTTGCGGAACAGGCCGAGCATGGCGTGCGCATCGAACCAGCCTTCGCCGGTACGGCCATATGCGCCGGCGGAAATGCCCTCGGTCGAAATCCAGGAAAAGCGCTTGGCCAGCTGCTCGGCATCCTCAAGCACGATGTCGGCACCCTCGGCCATCTGCGCCTCATGATTGGCCTTGAGGATGGGAAAACCGTGGTCGCCGGCCAAGATGAGATAGCCGCCCTCGCGGAAGCCGATGTCGGCGTCGGGGCCGAATTCGTCCTTGAGGCGCCTAAACAGGCCAAGTGTGAACTGCGACAGGCGGATGTTTTCGGGGATCGAGAATTGCTGGCGGATCGAAGCGCAGGACAGCGTGGTTGCCGCATGGGCGAATTGCGGGTCGCGCTCGATCAGCGCGATCGAGCCGGTAAAACCCTCCTCGCGCAGATAATAGGCGATCGAGCTGCCGACGATCGCGCCGCCTGTTATGACCACGTCGTAGCGTGCCATGGAGTGTTCCCGTCTGTTGCTGATGGAGGACAAAAGCAGTTACGCCACCACCCCGCAAGACCTTGCAAGGGCCAGCATTGCCGGGCAAGAAGACCAGATGTCACATTCTGTCTCGCGCCCGCGCCGTTCGGTGCTTTATGTGCCCGCCACCAACGAAAAGGCGCTGGCCAAGCTCGCCTCGCTTGCCTGCGACGCTGTCGTCCTCGACCTCGAGGACGCGGTGCTGCCGCAGGAGAAGGTTTCGGCCCGCGAAAGGCTCGGGCAGTTTCTGGCCGCACGCCCGGCGAGCAACAAGGAATTCGTCGTGCGCATCAATGCTCTGTCGAGCGAGTGGGGCGCCGACGACCTCACGGCCGCGAGCGGTTGGAATGTCGACGGCGTGCTGTTGCCCAAGGTCGCCACGCCGCGCGACATATTGGAGGCCGGCGATGTGCTCGACGACAATGACGCGCCCGACGAGATGAAGCTGTGGGCGATGGTCGAGACACCGCGCGCGCTGATCAACATCGGTGCCATTGCCGAGCTTGGCCGCGACCCGGCCTCGCGGCTTACCTGCCTGGTTGCCGGCACCAACGACATCGTCAAGGAAACCGGCGTTCTGATGACGCCCGACCGGCGCTATTTGATGCCCTGGCTGATGCAGATGGTGCTTGCCGCGCGTGCCGGCGGCCTCGACATGCTCGACGGCGTGTCCAACGATTTTCGCGATATCGCAGCCTTCGTGCGCGATTGCGCCGAGGCATCCGCCATGGGATTCGACGGCAAGACCGTCATCCATCCCGCCCAGATCGCGGGCGCCAACGCGGCGTTTTCGCCGTCTGTCGAAGCCCTTGCCGAAGCGCGTACCATTGCGGATGCCTTCGCGCTTCCCGAAAACGCCTCGCGCGGTGTAATCTCGCTCGGTGGCAAGATGGTCGAGCGGCTRCATCTGGTCCAGGCCGAGAAGGTACTGGCGAGGGCCGCGATGATCGCTGAAATGACGGGAGACGAAAAATGAAACTCTACCGCTTCCTGACCGGCCCCGACGACGCCACCTTCTGCCACAAGGTCACCGCTGCGATGAACAAGGGCTGGCACCTGTTCGGCTCGCCGACCTATGCCTTCGACACGGAAACCAAGACCATGCGCTGCGGCCAGGCCGTGGTGAAAGATGTCGAGGGCCACGACTACGAGGCCGGCGTCACCAAGCTCAGCGATTTTTGACCTTTCGGGAGCTGCCGCTATTCGGCGGCTTCCTCCAGCCTTTCCATGTCCTCGTCGGAAAGGCCGAAATGGTGCCCGATCTCATGGATCAGCACATGGGTGACGATGTCGCCCAAAGTCTCCTCATTCTCGGACCAGTAGTCGAGAATGGCGCGGCGGTAGAGCGTCACGCGGTTGGGGCCTTCGCCGGTCTGCGGGTTCCAGCGCTCGGCGATGCCGCGCCCTTCGAACAGGCCGAGCAGGTCGAAAGGCGTTTCCAGCGACAGGTCGTCCATGATCTCGTCGGTGGGGAATTCCGCCATCTGGATGACGACCTCGCCAGTCAGCTGGCGAAACTCCTCCGGCAGATGCGCATAGGCTTCGAGCGACAGAAGCTCCATCTCCTCGATCGAGGGCGAAAGCTGGTCGTGCCAGGCGCGGGTTTTGTAGATACGGGCCATTATTCTTCCTTTTGAGGGCATATAGCCGTTCGCTGCAGTGCTTACGAGGCTTTTGCCGCACCGGCGATAAATAAGCGGTGAGCAGCTGTTCCCGGGAGAGGAATAAATTCCCCATGAATCGGCTTGACTCTCACGGGCGCCTCTGGAATCTATAAGAACATAACAGGAACAACTAATCGAAGGCAGATCGACATGGCAACCAGCGCCGTGGCGCGGGACGTCGTTTTTGCCCTGCGCCAGAAGATAGCGAAAATCGAAGGCACGCTGCCCGAACTGCTGGTGTCGCCCTCCGACAGCCCGGCGCCTTCAGGCGTGCTGGTCCGTCGTAACGGCGTTGCCTCGGCGCGCGACTTCTTGTTGCCGACCGGCGTCGAGCGACTCGACGAGGCCTTGGGCGGTGGGTTGCCGAAAGCCGCGCTGACCGAAATCCATGGCACCCAAACGCGCAATGCAGGGGCCGCCGCGGGCCTGGCTCTTTGTCTTGTCAGCCTCATGCTCAAGGCCTGCCGGAAGCCGGGCGCGCTGGTGTTGTGGATCGGCACCGCCGAAATCTTCAGGGAGGCCGGGCTTCCTTATGCGGGGGGCGTGGATTGGCTTTTCGGCCTTGCGCCGGATCGCCTGCTTATTGCCGAGGCGCCCAAGCCGACGGATGCGCTGTGGATCGCCGAGGAAGCCACCGGCATCGACGAGATTGCCACCGTCATCGTCGAGTTGCGCGGCAATCCGCGCGGGCTGGATCTCACAGCGACACGGCGGCTTCACCGTCGCGCTCAGGAGGCCGGCCGGCCAGTGCTCCTGTTGCGCCAGTCGGCCGAGCCGGAACCGACCGCCGCACCCGTCCGGCTCATCGCCTCGCCAGCGCCAGCCTCGCTTCGGCGCACGATCGCTGGTCCGCTCGCCGGTTCCATCGGCCCGCCCGCCGTCACTGTCGAAATCGGCAAGAGTCGCGCCGCACTTGCCGGCAAATTTATTCTGGAATGGAACCCAAATGCACACACCTTCGAAGAAAGAAGAGACAGCCCAGAGAATCGTGTCGCTGTGGTTTCCCCATCTCGCGGCCGAGCGGATCCTGCGGCGGCGGCTGGGACGGTCCTGGCGTTCAGGTCCGCGGCCGAGCCAGCCCCTGGTGATCAGCCATCGCGAGAACAACGCCCAGCGCATCGCCGCCCTCGACGAGCAGGCTGAAGCCCGCAGGCTTAGGCCGGGAATGGGCATCGCCGAGGCGCGCGCCATGCATCCTGATATCGACATCGTCGAGGCCGATCCCGAGGCCGATCGCCGGCTGCTCGAAAGCCTCGCCGACTGGTGCGACCGCTACACGCCGCTTGTCGCGCTCGACGGTGAAAACGGGCTGTTCCTCGACATCACCGGCTGTACCCATCTCTTTGGCGGCGAAAAAGCCCTGCTCGCCGATCTGATGGCGCGGTTTTTCCACCAGGGCTTTGATGTCCGTGCAGGCCTTGCCTCCACGCCGGGAGCGGCGTGGGCTGCGGCGCATTTTGCCGCTGGCCAGATTATTGCGCCAGGCAGCGAGCGCAACTTCTTCGCCCGCCTGCCGCTATCGGCGCTGCGGCTTGATCCGAAAACGAAGACAAGCCTCGAAAGTGTCGGGCTGCGCACCGTCGGCGCGATCATGGATGGACCGCGCGCGCCGCTTGTCCGGCGTTTCGGCGCAACACTCATCGAGCGGCTCGACCAGGGCCTTGGACATCTGGAGGAGGCGGTTTCGCCGCGCCTGCCGGTGGCGCCCCTTTCGGTCGAGCGGCATCTCGCCGACCCGCTTTCGCTGATCGATGATGTCGAGCGGCTGGTCGGCCTGCTTGCCGCGACGCTCAAGATCGATCTCGAGCGTCGCGAGGAAGGTGCGCGCACGCTCGAGCTTTTGCTGTTTCGGGTCGACGGCATGGTCAGCCGCATCACGGTCGGGGCCTCACGGCCGATCCGCGAAGCTGGGCTGGTGCGAAAGCTGTTTCATGAACGGCTGACAGCGCTTGGCGAGACCATCGATGCCGGCTGTGGCTTCGATCTCGTCCGCCTGTCGGCACTTTCGACAGCCCGTTTCGATGCACGCCAGGGCGATCTTGCCGGCGAGGTCGAAGATGATGGCGAGGGGTTGGCGATCTTTGCCGACCGGGTGACGGCTCGGCTCGGCGAGGCCGCCGTCCTCGAACCTGTTCCCGCTGAAAGTCACCTGCCAGAGCGTGCCGCTACTGTTGCTTCTTATGCGCAGGAGGAAAACCGGAAGGCATTCGCAAAGGCGGGCAAGGCACGGCGTAGCCCCCAGCCTGGCCGGCTGGAGCGTCCCATTCGCCTGTTCCGCTTGCCTGAGCCTATCGACGTTCCGTTGACTGAGGTGCCCGATGGTCCGCCGCCGCATTTCCGCTGGCGCCGTGCCGTGCATCGCGTGACGCGGGCCGAGGGGCCGGAACGCATCGCACCTGAATGGTGGCGCGAGGGAAATGAGGCGCCAACTCGGGATTATTACCGCGTCGAAGATGCCGATGGCCGCCGCTATTGGCTCTACCGGCAGGGCCTTTATGGTGCGCAAGCAACGGCTCCGCGCTGGTTCCTGCATGGGGTTTTCGCGTGAACATGATCGCCGCCACGAGCTACGCCGAATTCGGCATCCAGTCAAATTTCTCCTTCCTGCGCGGTGCTTCCGCGCCGGAAGAACTGGTGATCGCGGCGAAATTTCTGGGGATTTCTGCGATCGGCCTTGCCGATTGCAACACTGTCGCGGGCACCGTGCGCGCCTGGAAGATGGCCGATACGGAAGGGCTTGCCTATCATCCCGGCTGCCGACTGGTTTTTGCCGATGGCACGCCCGACATTCTTGCCTATCCTAGGGATCGCAAGGGCTGGGGGCACCTGTGCCGCATGCTCACCCAGGCCAATACCCGGGATGAAAGCGAAAAGGGCGCGCCGCTTCTCTACAAGGACGACCTTTTCGAGTGGGGTGATCTGCTGTCGCTCGCCGTGCTGCCCGACGTCGTGGCCGCCACGGAAGACGACGTCGCGCTTCTGCGCAGCCTCAAGGAACGTTTTGGTGCCTCCTTGTGGCTGGCGGTCGCTCCGAATTTCGGCGGCAATGATCGTTTCAGGATAGAGCAGGCTGTTGCCATGGCGGCGATGGCAGGATTGCCGCTGATGGCGACCAATGATGCGCTTTACCACGCGCCGAGCCAGCGCCCGCTCCATGACGTCTTGACGGCAATCCGTCTCAATGTGCCGGTCACCGAGGCGGGGTTCGAACTGAAGGCGAATGCCGAGCGCCATTTGAAAGGGCCCGTGGATATGAGCCGCCTTTTTAGGCGGCATCCGGAAGCCCTGGCAGAGACGCTGCGCTTCGCCGAAAGCCTGAATTTTTCACTGAAGGAACTCAAATACAACTACCCCGACGAACCGACGGAATCGGGTCTCGAACCGCAGGCGGAATTGGAAAGGCTGACTTGGGAAGGGGCGAAAAAACGCTATCCGGATGGTGTTTCGGAGAAGGTGCAGGGGATCATCCGGCATGAGCTTGGCATCGTCGAAAAGCTCAACTATGCCCGCTATTTTCTCACCGTGCACGACATCGTCCAGTTTGCCCGCTCGAAGGGCATATTGTGCCAGGGGCGCGGGTCGGCGGCCAACTCCGTCATCTGCTTTTGCATCGGCATCACCGATGTCGGCCCCGATATCGTCGATGTCCTTTTCGAGCGCTTCATCTCGGTGGAGCGTGGTGAGCCGCCAGACATCGACGTCGACTTTGAACATGAGCGACGCGATGAGGTCATCGCCTTCATTTATGAGAAATACAGCTCCAAGCGCACCGCGCTCGCGGCCTCCGTCGTCACCTATCGCGGCCGCTCGGCATTGCGCGAGGTCGCCAAGGCGATGGGCTTGTCGGATGACGTCAGGGGCGCGTTATCCGGGTCGATCTGGGGCTGGTATTCGTCCGAGCTTGGCGAGAGGGAAACGGCAGCCGGTGGGCTCGACAAGGCCGACCCGCTGACCAGGCATGTGATCGAACATGCCAACGGCATCATGGGTTTTCCGCGCCATCTGTCCCAGCATGTCGGCGGCTTCGTCATCACCCGCGACCGGCTCGACGAGATCGTGCCGATCGTCAAGACGGCGATGGACGAGCGCAAGATGGTCGAGTGGGACAAGGACGACCTCGATGCCGTCGGCATCTTGAAGGTCGATGTCCTGGCGCTCGGCATGCTGACTTGCCTGCGCAAGGCCTTCGGCTTGCTTGAGGCGCATTACGACGAGCGCGACCCGTATGGGCGGCCATATACGCTGGCGACGCTGCCGCCGGAGGACCAAAAGGTCTATGACATGATCTGCCGCGCCGACACGCTCGGCGTCTTCCAGATCGAGAGCCGGGCGCAGATGTCGATGTTGCCGCGCCTCAAGCCGCGCGAATTCTATGACCTCGTCATCGAGGTCGCGATTGTCCGACCCGGCCCGATCCAGGGCGATATGGTGCATCCATATCTCAGGCGGCGGCAAGGCAAGGAGGATCACGTATTTCCCAAGCCGGAGCTTGAGGAAATTCTGGGCAAGACGTTGGGTGTGCCGCTATTCCAGGAACAGGCGATGAAGATCGCCATCGTCGCCGGTGGCTTCACGCCTGGCGAAGCCGACCAACTCAGGCGTGCCATGGCCACCTTCAAGCGCACCGGCACCATCGGAAATTACCGTGATAGGATGGTAAAAGGCATGGTCACGCGCGGCTACGAGCGCGACTTCGCCGAACGCTGCTTCAAGCAGATCGAGGGCTTTGGCGAATATGGTTTTCCCGAAAGCCATGCCGCGGCCTTCGCGCTGCTCGTCTACGCCTCATGCTGGTTCAAGGCCTATTACCCGGACGTCTTCTGCGCGGCGATCCTGAACTCGCAGCCGATGGGCTTTTACCGGCCGGCACAGCTGGTCCGCGATGCCGAGGACCATGGTGTCGAGATCCGGGCCGTCGACATCAACCATTCCGATTGGGACTGCACGCTCGAACGCTCCGGTTTCGATCCCAAGCGAATCCGTGCCCGGCACGCCGAAATGCGCGATGTCATCAAGACCAGTCACGCCGTCCGGCTGGGCTTCCGCCAGATCAAGGGCCTCGGCGAAAAGAAGGTGGAAACTTTCGTTGCGCGACGCGGCAAGGGATACCAGTCGGTGCGCGATGTCTGGCTGCGGTCGGGTCTCGATGTCGGCGAGATCGAACTGCTTGCCCAGGCCGATGCCTTCCGCTCGATCGACCTCGACCGGCGCGAGGCTTTATGGGCGGTGCGTGCGCTCGACGGCAAGAGTGCCGCCGAAATGCTGCCGCTGTTCGACCAGCCCGACGTTCACTTGCCCGACAACGAGCCGCAGATGTTTTTGCCCGCCATGCCGCTCGGCGAGCATATCATCCACGACTACCGCTCGCTCGGTCTTTCGCTGAAGGCGCATCCGGTGGCTTTCCTCAGGCAGAGATTGGACAAGGCCGGTATCACCCCGAACGGCCGACTTCCCTCCGTGCCGGACGGCAGGCGCGTCTCGGTGGCAGGGCTGGTTCTGGTTCGCCAGCGTCCCGGCAAGGGCAATGCGATCTTCCTGACGCTTGAGGACGAAAATTCGGTCGCTAACGTCATCGTCTGGGCGCGGGTCTTCGACCGCTTCCGCGCTGTGATCATGGGATCGAAATTCATCCGTGTCAGCGGCAAGCTGCAGACGGAATCGGGCGTGATCCACATCGTCGCCGACAAGATGGAGGACCTGACGCACTGGCTCGCCGCCATGTCGGAAGAGATGCAAATGTCAGTGGATGAAAAGACGCAAGCTTCACCTGTCCAGGCGAGTGGTACCAGGCAAAGCGCTGCCGACAAGGCCGCCAAGGATCCTCGTGTCGTTCAGAGCTATGAAAGGCTTGCGCGCAAGGCCAGTAGCGTCATGCCCAAGGGGCGCAATTTCCAATGACAGGAGGTGCGAGATCAATCCGTCGGCGAGGTTTTTTTGGGCGCGGCCTCTGTGTCGAGAATTTGCCTGGCCTCGGAAGGCAGCATGACCGGAATACCGTCACGGACAGGATAGGCAAGGCGTGCGAGCCGGGACACCAGTTCGCCGCGTTCGGCATCCCAGGCCAGCGGCCCCTTGGTCAGCGGACATGCGAGCAATTCGAGCAGCTTGACGTCGATGTCGCGCTTGTTGGTGGTTTCGACCATCATTGCTCCCCAGCTGGCCCGACCTATTGCAGGCTCGAACCAAACTCGTCGTTTTCGCGCGCCAATGCCATTTCGGTGATGGCGATCAGCGTCTCGGCGCGGGTCTTGAGATCGGGCGCTTCGAGCAGCGCCTGCTTTTCGGCGGCACCATATGGCGCCATCATCGATAGCGCGTTGACCAGGATGGCGTTGTCAGCGCGGCTGACGCTTTCCCAATCGGCCTCAAGCTCGTTGGCCTGGAGGTACGTACGAAAGGCCCTGAGCAGCGCTGGCCGGTCGACTTCCGCACCGGCCTTATCCTCGGCGAGGTCGGCGGCGAAAGAGGTGATCTTGCACTGCCTGAACGGCGTCTTGACCATCAGTTCCTGGGCGACGCGGAAGCGGCAGACGCCCTGCAGCGAAATCAGGTAGCGACCGTCACCGGTCTCGGCAAGCGAGGTGATGCGGCCGATGCAGCCGACGGGGCACAAAGACGGCTCGCCATCGGGACGCAGCGTGCCGTCGAGCGAAGGCTGGATCATGCCGATCAGCCGGGACCCGGCCATCGCATCGTCGATCATCTGGAGGTAACGAGGCTCGAAGATGTTCAGCGGCATGCGCCCGCCCGGCAGTAGCAGCGCTCCTGTCAGTGGGAATACCGCCAATGTCGTCGGCAGATCGCTGTCGAGCCGGTAATGCGCGTTTCCTGCCTGCATCTTGTCCTCAGTGGGCTGCGGGCCGTTGCGGTCAAACGCAAGGCCGCAGCGATGCTGCTGTCACGAAAACAGCAGCGACGACAGCTTGCGCCGGGTGGCGAGCGTCACTTCGTTGGTGTAGCCCCAGGCTTCGAAAAGCTTGAGCAACTGCGCTCTTGCGCCATCGTCGTTCCAGGTCCGGTCTGCCTTGACGATGGCAAGCAGGTTGTCGGCCGCTTCGGCGCGCTGGCCGTTGGCATTCTGGATCATGGCGAGGTCGAAACGCGTCTGGTGGTCTCCGGGGTCTTGCGCCAGTTTGCGTTCGAGCTCGGCGGAATCGCCAAGTTCTGCCGCCTCTTCGGCAAGCGCGATCTTGGCGCGGACCGAAACAAGTGCCGGGGCAGATTTCTTGTCTTCCGGCGCACGCGCCAGCACCTCGTTCGCACCCACCGTATCGCCCGCCTCAAACAGGATATCGGCAAGCGCTGCGATGGCGTCGACATTGTCGGGCGCCTGTTCCAGCACGGCATCATAGATCTGTGCCGCCGTCTGCATGTCGCCGGCGCCGCGCGCTTCGGCTGCCGCCGCGAGTGCCTCGGCGATCTGCGGTGCGCCGCCATCCTTGCCTGCGATCTTGTCGATGAAGTCGCGAATCTGGCTCTCGGGCACGGCACCCATGAAACCGTCGACCGGCTGGCCGTTCTTGAAGGCGATGACAGCGGGGATCGACTGGATGCCGAGCTGGCCGGCAATCGCCGGATGATCGTCGATGTTCATCTTGACCAGCTTCACACGCCCGCCGGCAGACTGGACGACGCRCTCGATCACCGGGGTCAGTTGCTTGCACGGGCCGCACCAGGGCGCCCAGAAGTCGACCAGTACCGGCTGGTTGCGCGATTCCTGAATGACGTCGACAGCAAAGCCGGCGGTTGTCGTGTCCTTGATGAGATCGGCCGCCGGTGCAGCACCATTGGCGGGCGCAGCGCCAAACTGCACGTTGGTGGCGTACTGGCTGCTCATGCCGCCGAAGGGATTGCTTTCGTTGCTCATCTTCACTCTTCCGGTGTGTCGTTCTCGCATGCGACTTGTTCGGCCGCGCGGCTGTCAGGCAACCATGTGGCGATCAGCCCGAGACTTTCAAGATAACAGCATCGTGGCCCGTTGCCTCGACGAAAAGCAAGAGGTCGCTGCTGGCGATGGAGGTCGTGGCCTCATTGGTCAGCGGGTGGGCGTTGATCACGGCGTTTTCCATCAGGGAACTGTCGAGGACCAGCTTGACCTTGCCTGAGCTGTCGTTGATCAGCCCGAAGACGGTGACCGAGCCGGGTGCCACGCCGAGCAGTTCCATCAAAGCCTCGGGCTTGCCGAAGGAAACCCGGCTCGACGCGCCGATCAGCTGATGGATCTGCTTGAGATCGACGCTCGCTTCCTCATCCACCGTGACGAGAAAGAAGTTGTCCTTCTTGTCCTTGAGGAAAAGGTTTTTGGTGTGCCCGCCGGGGATCGCGCCGCGCAGCGCCTGCGAATCCGCGACCGTGTAAAGCGGCGGGTGGTCGTGCGTCTCGACGGTGATTCCGAGGGTGTCGAGGAAGGCCAAAAGCTCGGCCCTGGTCTTGGGATTCGTCGCGCCGGTCATGAAAGCCTTCGCCAAAAATTGCTGGGTGGGAGGGTTTATGGKCAAAGCCCGTGGCCAAGACAAGCCCGCCTTGTTCATCCACAGGCGCGGTTTCCGCGGAAATCCGGGCTTTCACGGGCATTGGAAAAATAGCGAAAAAAGATGGCGTTTTCCCTGTTGCATTCACCGCGAGGTTCGGCCATATAGCAGCCGTTGCGGCGACGAGCCGTGCGAGCGGGTGTAGCTCAGGGGTAGAGCACAACCTTGCCAAGGTTGGGGTCGAGCGTTCGAATCGCTTCACCCGCTCCAGTTTTCCTCAGGGAAAACCAACATCAAAAGCGGCCACCTTCGGGTGGCCGCTTTGCTTTGCGCGGTGCGCCGTGTGTTCCACTGAACTGTTTGCATAGTTGTCGGCGCATGCCTGGTCAGGCGGCGGTTTTGACAATATTAGCCGTAGCTCATAGGCTTGCCCCAAATCACGAGCGTCGGCTCCTTGCGGGAGCAAAGAGTCGTGCTGGTTCCCACGGGACACCAGTGGAACACCGAAGCCTTTCGGCTTTCCAGGCAAGGTTCGGCAACAAGATGCATCCGGCGATCATGGCCCTGCCTCTGGCAGTCTTCACCTTTTCCGCGGCAATGGCGGACGAGAAGGATTTTCTCGAAACCCTTTCAGGAAATTGGCATGGCTCGGGTCAGATACGGTTGAAACCTGAAGCGATGGCGATGAGCGTCTCTTGCAATCTCGATTCGCGCGCTGAAGGTTCCGAACTCAATCTGGATGGTGCCTGCCGGGCAAAAGCTGTCTTTTCGCGCCATATCGGCGTCGACCTGATTGCCAACGGCCTGCATTATTCCGGTTCATATCTGGGGTCGGTACGCGGCCCCGCTGAGCTTACCGGCACGCGATCAGGCGATACGCTCAACCTCAAGGTCAGGTGGCCGGACAGAGGCTCTGGGCCGCGCGTGGCAAGCATGCGGGTGGCGAGCCTGGGCACGGGGCGCATGCGGATCGTGACGGTGGAAGCGCATCCCAAGACCGGCGAGCAGGTCGTGACGGCGCGGATCGAGTTCAGCCGAAACTAGATGGTGCAAACATGCCGACCACCTGCCGCGGGCGATGCCATGGCAATGTGCGAAGCTTATGGAATCGCCCGGTCAGATCGCACGCATTGATCAATTCCATCATTTGAGGGATAGTCGGGTCAGCGTTGCGTGGAGCCTCAGGCGTATGCGTACACCGGTTGCCAGTCAGGTCAGGAAGCGCAGGGCCGTCGCCGATGCGCTTGGCCGGCACAAGGTTTTCGTCAGTTCCCGTCTGTTTCGCGGCGACGGGCAGACCGTTTCCCGGGTGCTGGTGTCCGGCCAGTATTACGACGTCAACGATGCCCTGCTCGACAGGCTGATGGCGGGCGCGACCCCCAAGGAGCTCGAACTTGAGCCCGCGCCCGAAGATGCGGCGCACTAGGCCGGGATGGCAGCGGAAAAGCTTCGCACCTACCGGCAAAAGCGCGATTTCACCAAGACGCGCGAGCCGCTCGGCGTCGAGCAGAGCCGCGAAGGCAACCGCTTCGTCGTGCACAAGCACCATGCCACCGCAGACCACTACGATCTCCGGCTCGAGCTCGATGGCGTGCTGAAGAGCTGGGCCGTGCCGCGCGGGCCCTCGCTCAACCCGGCGGACAAGCGGCTTGCGGTCGAGACCGAGGATCACCCGCTGGACTATATCGACTTCGAGGGCCTCATCCCTGAAGGCGAGTATGGCGGTGGGCCGATGATCGTGTGGGACGCCGGCGTGTGGGCGCCGATGGACGACGCGGCATCGGCGCTCGAGAAGGGCGCCTTCAAGTTTCGGCTGTGGGGCGAAAAGCTCAAGGGCGGCTGGATGCTGGCGCGGTTGAAGCCGAAGGGCGGTGAAGAAAAGCGCAACTGGCTGCTGTTCAAGGAACATGATCCGGCAGCCGATGAGAACGTCGATATTCTCGAAGATCGCCCCGAAAGCGTGAAGAGCGGGCGGCGGATCGAGGAATTGGCCGCGCCGCCGAAAAAGCCGCAATCGAAGCCCGGCGACATCAAGCCCGGCAATCTTGCGGGTGCCGTGCAAGCGCCGATGCCGGCGCGGGTCGAACCGCAACTGGCGACCGCTGTTCCGAAGCCGCCATCGGGCGAGGGATGGCTGCACGAAATCAAGTTCGACGGCTATCGCACCATGGTGCATCTTGAGGGTGGCTCGGCGAAGCTGATCACTCGCAGCGGCATCGACTGGACGAAACGCTACGGCAAGCTGGCGTCGGCCTTTCGCGACCTGCCTTGCAGCGACGCCGTCATCGATGGCGAGATCGTTGTGCTCGACGACAAGGGCATCAGCCGGTTTGCCGCCCTGCAAGATGCGCTGGCCAGCGGGCACGACGAGCTTCTGGTGTTCTACGCCTTTGACCTTGTTCATCTCAATGGCTGGGACCTGACCAGGACAGAGCTAGAAAAGCGCAAGGGCCTGCTGGAACAATTGCTGGCCGGCCATGTCCACGCGCAGTCGGCACTTCAGCTCAGCGGACATGTCGAGGGCGACGGCCAGGCGCTCTACGACCAGGCAACCGAGATGGGGCTTGAGGGCGTCGTGTCGAAGCGGATTTCGGCGCATTACACCTCGGGCCGCTCGCACAGCTGGACCAAGACCAAGGCGCTGAAGCATGGCGATTTCTACATCGCCGGCTACACCACATCGCAAGCCGCCGAGGGGCTGGCGGCACTTGCGCTCGGCGAATGGGTCGATGGCGAGCTGCACTATCGCGGCAAGGTTGGGACCGGCTTCGACAGTGAGACGTTGGAGACATTGCTGCACAGGCTGGAAGGTCTGCGCGAGGGGGCAGCGAAGCTCGATGGAGCGCCAAAGGAGGTGATTCCTGTGCGACCTGTGCTCAACGCCCGCATCCACTACGCCAATCGCACCACCGATAATGCGTTGCGTCATGCGGTGTTCAAGGGATTGCGCGAGGCCGAACTGTCGGAAGCGCCGCAAGCTCCGCGCAAGCGGTTGATCACCGATGCCGACCTTGCCACCATCTCGATCACCAATCCGACACGTCGAGTTTTGGGAAAGTCCGGGCCGACCAAGCTCGACGTCGCCGTCTATTATGCCGCTGTCGGCGATTTCATGCTGCCGCATGTCCTGGGGCGGCCGGTGTCGCTGTTTCGCTGTCCGACGGGCCAGCAGAAAGATTGCTTCTTCCAGCGCCACGCCTTTTCGGGCATGCCGGCGACGATCGCTTCTTTCGAGACCAAGAACTCGGACGACGAGACAAAGACCTACATTTCGGTGGAGGACGCCAAGGGTTACCTGGCGCTGGCGCAGTTCGGCGTCGTCGAGTTCCATGTCTGGGGGGCGCTGCGCAAGCGTCTGGACAAGCCCGACCGGATGGTCTTCGACCTCGATCCAGGCGAAGGCATCAGCTGGCGCGAGGTCGTTGAGGCCGCCGTTCATGTCCGTGACGAGCTTGCCAAGATGGGGCTGGTGGCTTTCGCCAAGACCTCAGGCGGCAGCGGCATCCATGTCGTCGTGCCGACGACGGGCAAGCTCGGCTGGAAGCCGTTCCACCAGGCAAGCAGCGAAATCTCGTCTCGGATCGCCAAGACCGCGCCCGACACATTCACCACCGTGATGGGCAAGGACAACCGCAAGAAACGCATTTTCATCGACTTCCACCGTAACGCGCGCAGCGCCACGGCGGCCGCACCTTACAGCCTTCGCGCCCGCACCAACATGCCGGCGTCGACCCCACTCAGCTGGCCGGATCTCGAGTCCATCGACGCTCCGGCAGATTTGAACTATTCTTCGCTTCCCGGACTTGTGGCCAAGTCAGGCGATCCTTGGGCAGACATATCAGATCACGCCCGGGACTTGCCGACCGAGGTCACCGCCAAGAGTAAGTCTTGACCAAGAGTATGTCTTGAATTGTGTCGCGTAGGAGACAAGCATGGCACCAAGGGCAAGTTGGAAGGGATATCTGAAGCTCAGCCTGGTCAGCTGCCCGGTACGGCTGTACCCGGCGACCAGCACGAGYGAGCGCATCAGCTTCAATCAGCTGCACAAGGACACGCATAACCGGATCAACATGAAACCCGTCGACCCGGAGCTTGGCCTTGTCGAGCGCTCAGACCTCGTCAAAGGCTACGAATACGAAGACAAGAAATATGTGGTCATCGACGAAGCTGACGTCGATAGCGTCAAGATCGAATCCAACCACACGATGAACATCGAGGCCTTCGTCGACGAAGCGGACGTCGATGTGATCTACCAGGACGCGCCCTATTATCTGGCACCCGATGGCGCGATGGCCGAGGAAACGTTTTCGGTGCTGCGCGAAGCACTGCGCAAGTCGGGCAAGCTCGCCATCGCCCGCCTCGTCTTGTCGAGCCGAGAGCGCGTGGTGACCATCGGCGCTCGCGAGAATGGCATGTTCGTCTGCACATTGCGCAACCCCAGCGAGGTGCGCGGCACGGCTGAATATCTCGGCAACATCCCCGCCGGAAATCCCGATCCGGAAATGCTGGAGCTCGCCGAAGCGCTGATCAAGCAGAAGCTGACGACGTTTGATCCGAAGAACTACGAAGACCGCTACGAGATCGCCTTGATGAAGATGATCAAGGAGAAGCTGAAGGGTCACAAGCCGATCATCGCGGCAGCACCAGAGCGCGGCAATGTCATCAACCTCATGGATGCGCTGAAGGCCAGCCTCGGCCAGGCCAAGCCACCAGCCAAGAGCAAGACCAAGGCCGAACCGACTGAGAAGCCGGCAGCCAAGCTTGTGGCCGTTGGAGGTGGCAAGGCCGCGAAGGGCAAGAAGTGACGGCACTTTCGGGCAGGATATTCGGCCTGGTCGGTGCGCTCGCCGCTTTCCCGAGGCGGCTCGGCGTGCGTGAGGTCGCTCGCCAAGGCGGCGAGCTGCAGCACGGCATAACGCGACGCACGACCCATGTCGTGCTCGGCAGGACATTGCTCGGCAAGCTCGACGAGGCGCAGCTGGAGGCCCGGATCAATGCGGCATCGGCCTCGGGGCGTCCGGTGCTCAGCGAGAACGGGTTCCTGCGGGCGCTCGGCTTGCTGGACGCGGTCGAAGGCGCGAAAATGACCCGGCAGTCGCTGATCGACCCATCGCGCATCGTTCCCCGTGCCTTCGACTTCCTGTCGCTGTTCGACGCCTTTGAAAGCGATAGCGAGCCCTATGCGTTTCGCGACCTGATCCTCGCCAGGAAATATGCCGGACTGCTGGCTGGTGGAGCCACATGGAGCGCGATCGCACGGTCGGTTCGCCGCTCGGGTGCTGTGGCCTCACTGAGCGCAATGTCGCTTCATGCCGACGGCAAGGATGCGATCTACGCCCGCCTAGGTGCTGATCTCGCCGAACTGGACGGCCAGCGGCTCTTGCCGCTCGAACGAACCAGCGACGCCGAGCTCGAAGACATGTTCGAGCTCGCCGAAGAGGCGGAAGAGGGTGGCAACTACGTCGAGGCGGCGGCACTTTATGCACGCTGCCTTGCTGCCGATCCGAGTGACAGTGTGGCTGCCTTCAACCGGGCAAACAGCCTGCGCGCGGCTGGCCTCAATCAGGAGGCGATGCAGACCTATCTCAGGGCGATCAAGCTCGACCCGAAATTCGTCGAAGCCTGGTTCAACCTCGGCGGCCTGTTTGCCGCCGAAGGCAAGGCGCATACCGCGCGGCGGCACCTCAAGAAGGCGGTGGCACTCGATCCGTTCTATGAGGACGCCGTGTTCAATCTCGCCAATCTCGAATATGAGGCCGGCGACCTTGCCGAAGCCAGGCGCTGGTGGTCGCTCTACCTCGAACTCGACGGCACCTCGGAATGGGCGAAGACCGCCGCCAAGGGCATCCAGTATGCCGATCTCCACCTCAAGGAACGAACGGCAAGCTAGATGGGCGTGAACTTTCTTTTCGACGGCGCGGAAGACGCACCGGTCACCGTGCTCCTGGCCCATGGGGCAGGTGCGCCGATGGACTCGGCATCGATGAATGCGGCAGCCAATGCTCTTGCCTTGGCTGGCTTTCGCGTGGCGCGTTTCGAATTCGGCTACATGGCGGCGCGGCGCCCCAAGGCCGGACGCAAGCCGCCGCCAAGGGCGGAGACGCTGAACCCCGAATACAAGGCAGCGGTCGAACAGCTCAACACCAAGGGGCCGCTGATCATCGGCGGCAAGTCGATGGGCGGGCGCGTTGCCAGCATGGTCGCCGACGAGCTGTTTGCGTCGGGCAAGATCGTCGGGCTGCTGTGCCTGGGGTATCCCTTCCACCCGCCGGCCAAGCCCGCGCAGCTGCGCACCAAGCATCTTGCGGCGCTCAAGACGCCGACGCTGATCGTGCAAGGCACGCGCGACGAGTTCGGCACGCTCGAGGAGGTTCCGAATTACGAACTGTCTGAAACCATCGAGCTGCTGTGGCTCGAAGATGGCGACCACGATCTCAAGCCGCGCAAGAGCATTTCCGGCTTCTCCGCCGCCGATCACCTGAAAACGCTGGGCGATTCCGTCGCCGCATGGGCCGCGCGGCTCTCCTGAACCCCGGATGAAGATCGCGACCTTCAACATCAACAACGTCAACCGCCGGCTCGAAAACCTGCTGGCGTGGCTGAAGGAGGCAAAGCCCGACGTGGTTTGCCTTCAGGAGCTGAAGGCGGCTGACACACAGCTGCCGCGTTCGGCCATCGAGGCGGCCGGTTATGGCGCGGTGTGGCTGGGACAATCGACCTGGAACGGCGTTGCGATTCTTGCGCGTGGCACCGAGCCGATCCCGACGCGGATGGAATTGCCCGGCGATCCCGACGACCGCCAAAGCCGCTACATCGAGGCGGCGGTCAATGGCGTGCTGATCGCCTCGCTCTATGCGCCGAACGGCAACCCGCAGCCGGGACCGAAATTCGACTACAAGCTGGCCTGGCACGCGCGGCTCAACGCCCATGCGGCGACGTTGCTTGCGGCCGACGTTCCGGCTGTGCTTGCTGGCGATTTCAACATCGCACCGGAGCCCCGCGACGTCTATCCGAGCAAATCATATGACGACAATGCGCTGGTTCAGCCTGAAAGCCGCGATGCTTTCCGGCAGCTGCTCAACCAGGGCTGGACCGACGCCATCGGCAAGACGTTTCCCGAGGATACGGTCTACACATTCTGGGACTATCGACGGAACCGGTGGCCGCGCGACGCTGGGCTCAGGCTCGACCATCTGCTGCTCAGCAAGAAGATGGCCAAGCGCCTGACCGGCACCAACGTGGATCGCGAGGTACGCGGCCGCGACGATGCGAGCGACCACGCCCCGGTCTGGATCAGCACGAAATAGGACGGTTTCAAGTCACCGGCTGTGGCTCGGGGAATGTCCACTTGCCGTCCAGAATTTCCTGTCGAGGACGGTAAAGCCGCACGGTGTAGTTCCAGCCCTTCATGATGGGCAGGCAGTTGGCGATCTTGCCATCGCAACCGCCGAACTGGATGGCGATCGAACCGTCGGCACCCTTCGTGGCCGTAATGTTGTTGACCGAGTAGGCGTCATACGGGTTTTTCTCGAAATAGCCCTCGGCGTTATAGAGGGTGACGGACCAGAAGCCATCGACGGGAACGTCCTTGACGTCGAGCTTGTAGGTCGTCTTGCCGTCATTGTTAGCCGGCGTAATGTTGAGGTAGGTCGCGTCCTTGTCGGGATTGCCGCCCCAGCCGGCCGCGGTTCCGATCAGGTGCCTGATGGGGTCGACCTCCTGCTTTGTGCCGAACGCCTTGCTGAAATCGGGTATGGTGGTGGCGAGAACCAGTAGTGCATCGCGCACCTTCTTCTGGCTCATCTGATCCCAATTGGGCGCCTCGAAGGTGCCGGGGCTTGCCTGTTCGGACTTGATGGCATCCTGGAGCGTATGAACCTGCTTGATGTCTTCCGGATCGGCGGGGTCGACGAGCGTGCGGATGGCGACAGCGACATAACGCGTGCCAACCTTCTCCTTGTCCAACGTATAGGAGCCAGCCCCGTAGACGACCTCGGGCACATAGTGATCCTCGTTGATCACCTGCATCGACATGAAACGTTTGCCGGCATCCGGCAACGTGATGGTTGCCGGGCCAGCGTCGAGATCGAATACCGCTGACGAATAGAGCGTGTCGCGGTTGAGGCGGATGACGGTCTGATTGTCGATCCGTGCCGGCTCGCGGCGGTGCACGAACTTGCCGATGCCGGCGGCGTCCTTGATCAATCCGCCAAAATAGAGGTCCGACTCGGCACGGACGAAGTTGTCGACGCCGACAGGCACGGTGTCAGCCGCCAGCGCCTGTGACGCGCCGATCCCTGCCAGAGCCAAGGCCAATGCCGTACGAAAGTTTGCCATATCAGTGGTCCTCGGTGCTCAGTTGACGTGTTTCAGTGCCGGAGCTTTCCATTTGCCGTCCAGTGCCTCCGGTTTCGGCCAGTAAAGGCGCATCACCGCGAAGAACGGGCCTTTTGGCGCCGGCAGCCAGTTGCTCTCTTTGTCGGCGCCGGGGGACTCGTTTTGAACGTAGAGTGTAATCCCCCCATCCGCATCCTGCTTGAGGTTGGGCAGCATCGGCGAATTGATCAGATAACGGTCGAGCGCATTTGCATAGAGCAGGCTCGCCGGCAGCTCATACAGCGTCAGTGACCAAAAGGCGTTGACCGGCGGCAACTGGCCGGGCGCGAAGCGGAGGGTGTAGCTGCTCGCGCCGTTTGTCGGCTTACCATCGGCGTCGACGAAATAGGCGGGATAGAACGCCTCCTCCTTCGAGTTGCCATAGATGCCGAGTGCTGCTCCCGACATGCGCTGCATGTAATCGTTCTTCAGGAACGCCCGCGTGCCGAAGGCATCGGCACTGGAGGCTTTTCCAGAGTCGATCTCGGTCTCCTTGTGCACCTTGAACGCGGCCCAGGCGTCAGTCATGCCGTCTGTCAACGCCTTTTGCGTCTCGGGAGGCAGTGCCTTGAAATCGAAGGTCTTGCCCGCGCCGATATCGAGCCTGGCGAAGCGCTCCATAAGCTCCGTTTCGGAAGCGTTGGTCGGGGCAAACTGCAGAATGAAATTCAGGACGTTGAAGAACTCAGGCGAGGTCTTTTCGTCGGCCGCGCTCAACGGTTTGATGAAGTCGATGGCCGGTGCAGCGGCAGGCGCGGGCTGGCCAAGGAACTTCGACAGCGGCTCGACCTTGTAGCCGGACTGGATCTTCTTGACGTTGTCGATGTCGGCCGGATTGAACAACTGCGTGCGGTAGAGCACGAAGGCGAGTTCGGTTTCCGAGCGGATCACGCCCTTGACGCCGGCTGGCGTTTCGCCTTTCCAGTTGGGACCGGCGAGCAGGAAGCTGCCTTCCTCGTTGCCCGTAGCGCGGCTACCGACATAGGCGAAGTTGAATGTGTACTGGTCGATGAACTGGAGCGAATAATAGCGCTCCTTGTCGATCGCCGGCACGGTGAACACCAGAGGTTCGGCACGCAGGTCTGCGCCGACATAGGAATAGGGTGTGTCGGAGTTGGGCGTCTGGATCGCCTTGTCGTCGGGGGTGTAGACGCGCGCATTGTTGAAGATCGTGTTCCACGGCGCCTTGAATTCGGGGCCGCTGGTGTCGACGAAATAGGAATGCTGGATGCGGTAATTGTCGACCAGGGGGAAGCCGTAGATGGTGGCTTCCTTGGCGATGGCACGCGCCTCTTCCGGAGCGAGGGGCTGCGCGTGAACCGCGCCGGTGCTAGCGGCGGCGATGGCGGCCACACCTGCGGCGAAGAGCCGGGCACGCGCCCAGTCACCGACCTTGAATCCAGCGCGTCGAGCGAGCGCCTCCGAAGTTGGAGTCCACGATGTCATGACGTCTCCCCAGATACCAATTCACTTCGTTGCCAACATGCCCCTGGGGCATACTCGCCTGCCAAGCTAGTTCGCTCAATGTCGCCTTGTCACCCCCTCCAATTCTTTCGTCGGTGCATGGTTAGCGCATTCTTGAGCGCCCAAAACAAACGGGCGGCGCACGAAGCGCCGCCCGGAGTGTCCGATCATTGCCTCGGCGTCAGTTGGCTGCCGGCATCTTGCAGTCGGCGGCGTAGCTGTCGCTATGCGCCGTCAGAACCTTGGAGTCGGTCTTGAGCGCCATCTTGCCGTCGGCGCCCTTCTCGGCCCTGAGCGAGTACCAATTCTGCACCGGATGCTGGTTGGGGCCGAACTTGAACGAGCCGCGTACCGAAGGGATTTCCTGGGTCAGCAGCGCCTTTCGGAACGCCGGTAGGTCGTCGATGCCGGACTTTTCGAGACCCGTGCCGATCAGCAGCGCCGCGTCATAGCCTTGCGCGGCATAATAGGTGATCGGACGATCGCCGAACTTGGCGCGCCAGGCCTCGACGAAGGCCTTGTTGACCGGATTGTCGAAGTCGTCGTTCCAGTGGCTGGTGACCTTCACGCCGGCGGCAGCGTCGCCGACAGCCTGGACGATGACCTGGTCAAGCGAGGCCGGATGGACGACCATCGGGATGTCCTTGAGCAGGCCGGCCTGCTGGTACTGGCGCATGAAGGCGATGCCGAGGCCGCCGGGCTCGAACTCGTAGACGACGTCGGGCTTGGCGGCGCGGATCTGCGCCATTTCGGCGGCGAAGTCGGTCTGGTCGAGGCCGGTATAGGTCTCGCCGACAACCTCGCCCTTATAGAAGCGCTTGAAGGCGCCCATCGTTTCCTTCCCGGCCTGGTAGTTTGGCGCGATCAGGAAGGCCTTCTTGTAGCCGAGCGACTGGGCAAGCGCGCCAGCGCTTTCGCCCTGGCTGTCGTCCTGCCAGGAGCTGACGAAATAATTGGGGTGGCATTCCTTACCGGCGAAGGTCGCCGATGCGGTGTTGGCGCTGACATAGATCGCGTCGCCGTCGAGAATGTCGGGCAGTGCCGCGAAAGCGACGTTGGCGAAGACCATGCCGGTGAACAGCTTGATGCCCTGCTCGGACAGCATCTTGTCGGCGATCTGCTTGGCGTTCCCAGGCTTCAGCGAGTCGTCTTCGACCACCAGTTCGACGGCCTTGCCGCCGAGCTGGCCCTTGTTGGTGTCGATGGCAAGCTGGAAGCCGTCGCGGATGTCCTGGCCGAGATAGCCGGCCGGGCCCGAAAGCGTGGTGATCATGCCGATCTTGAGCGGGTCCTCGGCGTAGGCCGCGCTCATTGTCAGCGTCAGAAATGCAGCCGACAAAATTCCCTTGAAATGCATCAGGTCAGTCCCTCCAGGTGAATGTGCCCTGACCGATCCGGTGCGACTGCCGCGTCTCCCGATCGCGGTTTTGCGCAGCACCTTTGCGGCCAGCAAGACGAAATAAGACGAGGAGGCCGCAGCGATGCGCGCGATCAGGCAATTTATCCGGCGCAAGGACGATGAGCGCTAACGCGCCAGCCTTGGCACCGGTCCAGAGATCGCAGGCACAACACACTGCTCCTCCACGGTGTTGTCCAGCGCCAAAACTTGGCGCAATCGCAGGCCCGGTAAATGGAAAACTCGTCGCCTGGACATGACGAGCAGGAATATCGGCTGTTCGTTGATTGCTAATGCGTCATTGCGCGAGGTCGCGGGCGGTCCGGCGCAGCGTCTCGACCAGCACCTCGGCGGCGGGAGATAGTCGGGCATTGGTGCGGGTGGTGATGCCGATCGGCATGGCGGTGGCGCGCAATGTCACCGGCAAGATGGTGATGGCGCCGGAGGCTGCCTCGCGACGCGCGACCTGGGCGGGGAAGACGCCGAGATAGTCGGCGTCGATCAACAGCCCACGGTTGGTCAAAAGCGATACGGAATCCACCGCATGCGGCGGCGGCTCGAGCCCTTCCTCGCGAAAGGCGATGTCGATCTGGCGGCGCAGGCTGGTTTCCTGCGGCGGCAGGATCCATTCCCAGCCGATCAGGTCGGCGAGGCTGACATGCTTGCGCTCGGCGAGYGGGTGGCCGCGGCGGGCGACGACGCAGGCGATGTCGTCCATCAGCACCTCCTGCACCACGTTGAGCCGGTCTCGCTGTTCGGACAAGCGCCCGACCACCATGTCGAGTTCGCCGGCGCGCAGTGCCGGGATCAGCACGTCGTTGGTGCCTTCGACGATCTTGACCACCAGCTTGGGCCGCTCCCTGCGC
>NZ_JBFUKO010000006.1:0-38563 GCF_056400805.1 Aminobacter sp. P4_H6_2 | reverse complement strand
ATGTCATGGTCGGCGCGATCTTGACCAACGCCTCGCCTGTCACGCTCGATCAGGTCACCCCGATCGCTCGCCTGACCGGCGAATACGAAGCGCTGGTCGTACCTGCTGCTTCCGACATCAAGGACATGGCAGGCCTCGTTGCCAAGCTCAAGGCTGATCCAGGTGCGGTTTCCTGGGGCGGCGGCTCGGCCGGCGGCACCGATCACATCACGGCCGGCCTGATTGCCAAGGCTGTCGGCGTCGATCCGACCAAGGTCAACTACATCGCCTATTCCGGCGGTGGCGAAGCGCTTGCCGCCATTCTCGGCGGCCAGGTGACCGTCGGCATTTCCGGCTACGGCGAATTCGCCGAGCAGATCAAGGCTGGCACGCTGCGCATCATCGGCATCTCGTCTGACGCCAAGGTCGAAGGCATCGACGCCCCGACCTTCAAGGAAGGCGGCGTTGACGTCTCGATCCAGAACTGGCGCATGGTCGCTGCTGCTCCTGGCCTGTCGGCCGAGCAGAAGGCAGCTGTGCTGGCCGACGTCGAAAAGATGGTGACCTCGGCCTCGTGGACGAAGATCCTCGCCGACAAGGGCTGGGCCAACACCTACCTCGCCGGTGACGACTTCGCAGCACAGCTGAAGAAGGACACCGAAGCGACGTCCGCCATCCTGAAAGACATCGGCCTGGTGAAATGAGCCTGGACAACCAGCAACAAGAAAGGCGCCGCCCCGATTGGGCGGCGCTTGCCATCGCCGCGCTGCTTATGGCGGTTTCGGTCGTCATCGCCTGGAGCACCGCTAGCCATGGCGCCGGCAACAGCTATGCGCGCGTCGGCCCAACCACCTTTCCTTATGTGATCGCTGCGGCGTTCTTCGGTCTGTCGATCTGGACGGCCTTCGAAGCCTGGCGTGGTGACTTCCCCGAGCGCGAGCATCAGGAAATCAGCCCGATCCTGTGGATCGTCGGCGGCCTTGTCGCCCAGATGCTGCTGCTCAAGGCAGCCGGCTWCTCGATCGCCACGGGACTGCTCTTTGCCGCAACGGCGCGCGCGTTCGGCCGCGGCCCGCTGTGGAAGACGATTCCCCTAGGCATCGTGCTTTCCTTCGTCATCTGGATCATTTTCGCCAAGGGACTGCAGCTCTCGCTGCCCGCCGGCCCGCTCGAACACCTGCTGTTCTGAGCGATTTTTAAGGGAGCTCGGCTCTAAATGGATACCTTTGGTCTGCTGGCGCAGGGACTGCTCACGGCTCTCGAGCCGATGAACATGCTCTATGCGCTCATCGGCGTGACGCTCGGCACTGCCGTCGGCGTTTTGCCCGGCATCGGTCCGGCACTTACCGTCGCCCTGCTGTTGCCGGTCACCTACAAGCTCGATCCCGCCGGATCGCTGATCATGTTCGCCGGCATCTACTACGGCGGCATGTATGGCGGCTCCACGACGTCGATTCTGCTCAACACGCCGGGCGAAAGTGCCTCGATTGTCACGGCGCTTGAAGGCAACAAGATGGCGCGCGCCGGGCGCGGCGGACCGGCATTGGCGACCGCCGCCATCGGTTCGTTCGTTGCCGGCCTGATCGCAACCATCGGCCTTGCCTTCATCGCGCCGACGGTCGTCAAGATGGCGCTGTCTTTCGGCCCGGCCGAATATTTCGCGCTGATGATCCTCGCCTTCATGACCGTGTCGGCCGCCTTCGGCGACTCCACGCTGCGCGGGCTGACCGCACTTTTCATTGGTCTGGCCATGGGATTGATCGGCATCGACCTGCAGACGGGCCAGGCGCGCCTTGCCTTCGGCATTCCCGACCTGCTCGACGGTGTCGAAGTGACGACGCTTGCGGTGGCGCTGTTTGCCGTTGGCGAAGCGCTGAGCGTCGCTGCCGGCAAAGGCGGCGAATCGACCATCCAGGCGATCAAGGGTTCGGTATGGATGACGCGCGAGGACTGGCGCCGTTCGTGGAAGCCATGGCTGCGCGGCACCGCAATTGGCTTCCCGATCGGCGCGATGCCGGCCGGCGGCGCCGAAATCGGTACCTTCCTGTCTTATTCGGTCGAAAAGAATCTGGCTGAAAAGCCCGAAGAGTTCGGCAAGGGTGCGATCGAAGGCGTCGCAGGGCCTGAAGCGGCCAACAACGCATCTGCCRCCGGCACGCTGGTGCCGCTGCTGACGCTTGGCCTGCCGACCACGGCGACGGCCGCGATCATGCTTGCCGGCTTCCAGCAGTTCGGCCTGCAGCCGGGACCGCTGCTGTTTGCCACCAACCCGCAACTCGTCTGGGGCCTGATCGCCTCGCTGCTGGTCGCCAACCTGATGCTTCTGGTGCTGAACCTGCCGCTGATCGGCGTGTGGATCAAGCTTTTGACCATCCCGACGCCCTGGCTTTATGCCGGCATCCTGACGTTTGCGACGCTCGGTACCATCGGCGCCAACTCGGCTGTCTTCCAGCTTAATGTTTTCGGCCTGTTCACCTGGCCGATGTCGTTCGAGCTCGGCATGCTTTTGGCGTTCGGCCTGCTCGGCTACGGCTTGCGCCGCTTCGGCTATCCGATTGCGCCTGTGGTGGTTGGGTTGATTCTGGGACCGATGGCCGAGCAGCAGCTGCGCCGCGCGCTGGCCATCAGCCAGGGCGACCCGTCGATCCTCCTGGGATCGCCCATTGCGGTGGTGTTGTTGCTGCTTGCGGCAACCGCGGTGCTGTTGCCGCTCTACCTGCGTGCCCGTGGCCGCGGCAAGGTGCTGGCCCAGCTTGGCGCCAACGAAGACTGARCTCCGCTCAATCCTGAAACGAAAAAGCCGAGGCCCGGATTTCCGGCCTCGGCTTTTTCTTTGCCTCCTTTAGGGAGGCGGAAACTGTCAGGGACAGAGCGACGGTCAAAATAACCTGCCGCTCCGGAGCACGGCCCACTTGGCCCACGTCTCGGCATACGCCAATGACGTGGGCAGCGGTGTGCGCTCTCTACCCTGAAACAGAAATCTTAGAACCGGCGGATGCGATCGAAGTGGCGCGGGTCGATGCCCAGCATCACCAGATCCTGGTTGTTTGGACGATGACCGTGCTCAACGGCCGCAGCTGCAGCCACGGCGCTACCAAAGGTGCGAACCAGTTGACCAATGCGTCCAAATTGCTTGCGGGGGTTCATCTCGGTGTCCTCTTTTGCGTTGCGTCATGATTTTGTGCAACGCAACAAATATAGGTGCCTCAAAGGAAACCGGTAGGGGTGTTGTCGCATGTTTGCCATGCATCCGCTGCAATGGTCGGCTAAACGCATGGCAGTGGACGCTACTGGCCACAGGACTTGAAAGCCGCGCCGCCTTCGGCTATATCAGCCTCAAATTCTTGGTCGGTATGACGAAGAGTGGGTCCACCCGGTCCCGCTCTTTTTTGTTACCTGCCGACCGTCTGGAGATTCTATGACCGAAAACGCAGTCGAACAGACAGGCGATGACCGCATCATCCGCGAGACCGGCATCGATGCCCGCATCGCCTTGATCGTTCAGCCCGTCCTTCGTGCGATCGGCTTCCGCCTCGTTCGTATCCGCCTGTCGGGGCAGAGCGGGCTGACGCTGCAGATCATGGCCGAGCGCGAAGACGGCACCATGACCGTCCAGGATTGCGAAGAGGTGAGCCGCGCGGTTTCGCCTGCTCTGGATGTCGATGATCCGATCGAAAAGGCGTATCATCTCGAAGTGTCGTCGCCGGGTATCGACCGGCCGCTGGTCCGCAAGTCGGATTTCGGCAACTGGATCGGTCACATCGTCAAGATGGAGACCTCGGTCATGGTTGCCGACCGCAAGCGATTCCGCGGCAAGATCGCCGAGGTCGACGAAGAAGGCATCCTGCTCCAGCGTGACCAGGCGGCCTATGGCGAGGAACCGACCGTGCGCGTGCCTTTCGAGGCGATTTCCGAGGCGCGGCTGATCCTCACCGACGATCTCATTCGCGATGCCCTGAGCAAGGACAATCAGGCGCGCAAGGAAGCACGGAAGCGTCGCGGCGAAGACGAAGATGCGCCCGAAGACGAAGAAACCGAAACGGAAGATTGATAGAGCAGCACGGCTGGACCAGATTCGGCCGAACGCTCCGGGAGAAATACAATGGTTGTAAGCGCCAACAGGCTCGAACTGCTGCAGATCGCCGACGCGGTCGCCCGCGAGAAGTCGATCGACAAGTCGATCGTCATCGCCGCCATGGCCGACGCGATCCAGAAGGCAGCGCGTTCGCGTTATGGCCAAGAGACCAACATCCGCGCCGACATCAATCCCAATACGGGCGAGATGAAGCTGCAGCGCCTGATGGAAGTCGTCGAAAAGGTCGATGACTACGCCATCCAGATCGCGCTGTCTTCGGCACGTGAGCGCAACCCCGACGCCCAGCTTGGCGACTTCATCGCCGAACAGCTGCCGCCGATGGATTTCGGCCGCATCGCCGCCCAGTCGGCCAAGCAGGTCATCGTCCAGAAGGTGCGCGAAGCCGAGCGCGACCGCCAGTATGACGAATACAAGGATCGCATCGGCGAGATCGTCAACGGCACCGTCAAGCGCGTCGAATACGGCAACGTCATCGTCGATCTCGGCCGTGGCGAGGCGATCATCCGCCGCGACGAGCTGATCCCCCGCGAAAACTACAAGTATGGCGACCGCGTCCGCGCTTACGTCTACGACGTGCGTCGCGAACAGCGCGGCCCGCAGATTTTCCTGTCGCGTACCCATCCGCAGTTCATGGCGAAGCTGTTCACCATGGAAGTGCCCGAGATTTACGACGGCATCATCGAGATCAAGTCGGTTGCCCGCGACCCCGGTTCGCGCGCCAAGATCGCCGTCATCTCGCGTGACAGCTCGATCGATCCGGTCGGTGCCTGCGTCGGTATGCGTGGTTCGCGCGTCCAGGCCGTCGTCGGCGAGCTCCAGGGCGAAAAGATCGACATCATTCCGTGGTCGCCTTCGGCCGCTTCCTTCATCGTCAACGCGCTTCAGCCGGCTGAAGTCGCCAAGGTCGTTCTCGACGAAGACGCCGAGCGCATCGAAGTGGTGGTTCCCGACGACCAGCTGTCGCTGGCCATCGGCCGCCGCGGCCAGAACGTGCGTCTGGCTTCGCAGCTGACCGGCTGGGACATCGACATCCTGACCGAGCAGGAAGAGTCGGAACGCCGCCAGAAGGAATTCGTCGAGCGTTCGACGCTGTTCATGGAATCGCTCGACGTCGACGAAATGGTCGGCCAGGTGCTGGCTTCCGAAGGCTTCACCAGCGTTGAGGAAGTGGCCTACGTCGATGCCGACGAAATCGCATCGATCGACGGCTTCGATGAAGACACCGCGTCTGAAATCCAGACCCGCGCTCGCGAATATCTCGGCAAGATCGAGGCCGAACACGACGAGAAGCGCAAGGCGCTCGGCGTGCAGGACGAACTGCGCGAGATCCCCGGCATCACCACGGCAATGCTGGTGGCGCTCGGCAATGATGGTGTGAAGACGGTCGAGGACTTCGCCGGCTATGCAGCCGACGATCTCGTCGGCTGGAAGGAACGCAAGGACGGAGAGACCAAGTTCTTCCCAGGCGTGCTGGCCGACTACGGCGTGTCGCGCACCGATGCAGAACAGATGGTCGTTGCTGCCCGACGTATGGTTGGCTGGATCGCCGAGGACGAAGTGTCCGAGGAAGAGCCAGTCGACGTCGCCGGTGAGTGACGTGAGACCGGCCGGAGAACCCCTTGGACGAGATGAACGATCGCACCTGCATCGTCACGCGCAAAAGCGCCGAACCGGATAATCTGATCCGTTTCGTCGTCGGCCCGGATTCGACCGTTTTTCCGGACCTCAAGAGAAATCTGCCCGGCCGCGGTTGCTGGGTGACGGCTGACCGCCTACATATCGACAAGGCTGAGGCCAAGGGAATGTTCGCCCGCGCCTTCAAGGCGCAGGTCGTCGTGCCGCCCGAGTTGGGCGCCATGGTCGACAAACTGCTCGCCAAATCGGCGCTTGGCGCGCTCGGGCTCGCCCGAAAGGCCGGCCTGGTGGCGCTAGGTGCCGCCAAGGTCGACTCCACGGTCCGCGCCGGCAAGGCGCTTCTAGTACTCCATGCTTATGAGGGCGCCGAAGATGGCGTCCGCAAGATCACCCAGGCCCGCAAGGCCACAGTGCATATCGGCGGGCCTGCAACGCCTGCCTACAAACTTTTTTCGGAAGCCGAATTGGGTTTGGCATTGGGGGCAACAAATGTGATACATGCTGCCGTCCTCGCGGGAGAAGCGGGCAAGGCGGTCGCAAAGCGCATGGTTGCGCTTGACCGATATCGGGGCGGATCCCCGGATGATCTGGCAATGATTGCGGCAATTGCCTACGACGATGATGCCGCAGAGGATATGGAATGAGCGACACTAAATCGGGCGATGACAACACGTTGAGCGTCACTCCGAAGAAGACCTTGACGCTGAAGCGCCCGGGATCGGAGCAGGGAACCGTACGCCAGAACTTCTCGCACGGCCGCACAAAGGCGGTCGTCGTTGAGACGAAGAAGCGTAAATTCTCCATGCCCGGCGATAAGCACGAGCCCGCACCGACTGCAGCCGCCGTGTTCGCACCCAAGCCGCAGCCCGTAGCGCCCGTGGTGGCAGCACCGGTCGCGGCAGTGGCAGCGCCGGTTGTCCCAGCGCCAGCGCCAGCGCCGGTTGTCCCAGCGCCAGCACCGGTCGTGGCGGCACCTTCGCCTAAGCCAGCGCCGGCGCCGGTCGCGGCACCTCGTGCGCCCGCCCCGGCCCCTATCGTACGCGAAACACCAAGGCCTACGCGTCAGCCCGAGCGGTCGGGCATGGTGCTGAACTCGTTGTCGCGCAGCGAGATGGAGGCGCGTCGTCGCGCACTTGAAGGCTCTGTCGTACGTGAACAGGAAGACCGCCTGCGCGCTGTCGAGGACGCACGTCGCCGCCTCGAGGAAGAAGAGCGCCGCCGCAAGGAGCGTGAGGATTCGGCTCGTCGCCAGGCTGAAGAAGAAGCCCGTCTCAAGACCGAGGCAGAATCGCGCCGTCGTGCCGAGGACGAAGCTCGCCGCCGTGCGCCTGCCGCAGCACTCGAGGCCAATGTGCCCGACGAGGTGGAAGCCAAGCCGAAGGGCCGCGTAGGCCCAGGCGCTGCTACCGCAACGCCGATCCGCCGCATTGCGACCCCTGAAGTTGCCCGTCCGGCCAAGGCCAAGACCGAAGAAGATCGCCGTCGTGGCAAGCTCACGCTCAACACGGCGCTGTCTTCCGTGGATGGCGACGCGCGTTCGCGTTCGCTGTCGGCGATGCGTCGCCGACAGGAGAAGTTCAAGCGTGCGATGCACAACGAGCCGCGCGAAAAGATCATTCGCGAGGTTATCCTTCCAGAGACCATCACCATCCAGGAACTCGCTCAGCGTATGTCCGAGCGTGCCGTCGATGTCGTGAAGTTCTTCATGAAGCAGGGCCAGATGATGAAGCCGGGCGACGTCATCGACGCCGATACGGCTGAATTGATTGCTGCCGAATTTGGCCACACGGTTCGCCGCGTTGCCGAGTCCGACATCGAAGAGGGCCTGTTCGACATCGCCGATCACAGCGAAACGCTGGTTACGCGTCCGCCTGTCGTCACCATCATGGGTCACGTCGATCACGGCAAGACCTCTCTGCTTGACGCTATCCGCAACGCCAATGTGCAGTCGGGCGAAGCCGGTGGCATCACCCAGCACATCGGCGCCTACCAGGTCGAGAAGAACGGTCAGAAGATCACCTTCATCGACACCCCCGGCCACGCCGCCTTCACGGCGATGCGTGCTCGTGGTGCCCAGGCGACCGATATCGCGATCCTGGTGGTCGCAGCCGACGACAGCGTCATGCCGCAGACGATCGAGTCGATCAGCCATGCCAAGGCTGCCGGCGTGCCGATCATTGTCGCGATCAACAAGATCGACAAGCCGTCGGCGGATGCCCAGAAGGTCCGTACCGAGCTGCTGCGCCACGAAGTCTTCGTGGAATCGATGGGCGGTGAAGTTCTCGACGTCGAGGTTTCGGCGAAGAACGGCACCAATCTCGACAAGCTGCTCGAAGCGATCCTTCTGCAGGCCGAAGTTCTCGACCTGAAGGCAAACCCCGACCGTACGGCCGAGGGTGTCGTCATCGAAGCCAAGCTCGACAAGGGCCGTGGCCCGGTTGCGACCGTCCTGGTCCAGACAGGTACGCTGATGCCGGGGGACATTCTCGTCGCCGGCGACCAGTGGGGCCGTGTCCGTGCTCTGGTCGACGACCGTGGCAACCGTCTTGAAGAAGCTCCGCCGTCGATGCCGGTCGAGATTCTCGGCCTCCAGGGCACACCTCAGGCTGGCGACCGCTTTGCGGTGGTCAACAACGAAGCCCGTGCCCGCGAGATCACCGAGTACCGTCAGCGTCTGGCGCGCGATAAGGCTGTCGCAAGGCATGCGACCCAGCGCGGCTCGCTCGAGCAGATGATGTCGCAGTTGCAGTCGTCCGGCCTCAAGGAGTTCCCGCTCATCATCAAGGGTGACGTGCAGGGTTCGGTCGAAGCGATCATCACCGCGCTCGACAAGCTCGGCACCGACGAGGTTCGTGCCCGCATCGTCCATTCGGGCGCTGGTGGCATCACCGAAAGCGACGTCACGCTGGCCGAAACCTCGGGTGCGGCGATCATTGGCTTCAACGTCCGCGCCAATACGCAGGCGCGCCACGCAGCTGAACAGTCCGGGATCGARATCCGCTACTACAACATCATCTACAACCTCGTGGATGACGTTAAGTCGGCGATGTCGGGCCTGYTGTCGCCGGAACGTCGCGAAACCTTCATCGGCAACGCCGAGATCCTCGAAGTCTTCAACATCACGAAGACGGGCAAGGTCGCGGGCTGCCGTGTCACCGAAGGCAAGGTCGAACGTGGCGCAGGCGTCCGCCTGATCCGCGACAACGTTGTCATCCACGAAGGCACGCTCAAGACGCTCAAGCGCTTCAAGGACGAAGTCTCTGAAGTACCGGTCGGCCAGGAATGCGGTATGGCCTTCCAGAACTACGAAGACATGCGCGCTGGCGATGTCATCGAGTGCTTCCGCGTGGAGATGGTGACCCGGACGCTCTAAGCGCCTGGCGTTTGTCTCATCGTTTGGACGGTGGCCGGTCGGCGGCCGTCCGTTTTCGTGCAGCAGGAAGCGCGGTTCCATTCCGCCCCCTGCGACATATGGATTTTCAGGACCATGTCGCGTTTTTCGAGTTCAGGCCCAACCCAGCGTCAGCTTCGCGTCGGCGAGCAGGTGCGTCACGCCCTTTCCGAGACGCTCCAGCGCGGAGAGATCACTGATCCGGTGGTCGAAACGGCGGTGATTTCGATCACCGAAGTGCGCATGTCGCCCGACCTAAAGATCGCCACCGCCTTTGTGTCGCCGCTCGGCGCCAAAGACCCCGATGCTGTCATCGAGGCGCTCAACAAATATGCCAAATTCATCCGTGGCCGTGTTTCCTTTGCCTTGCGGCAGATGAAGTACATGCCGGAATTCCGTTTCCGGCTGGACACGAGTTACGACAATTTCGCCAAGATCAATGATCTGCTGCGTTCACCCGAAGTGGTGCGCGATCTTGGCGACGAAGAAGACAAGGAAGACTGACATGTCGCGTCGCGGCAAGAAGAAAGGCCGGCCAGTCTCCGGCTGGCTGGTGCTGGACAAACCTGTGGGCATGGGCTCGACCGAGGCCGTCTCCAAGATCAAGTGGCTGTTCAATGCCGAAAAGGCCGGTCACGCTGGAACGCTCGATCCGCTGGCGTCCGGCATGCTGCCGATCGCGCTGGGCGAGGCCACCAAGACCGTGCCTTACGTTATGGACGGTGCCAAGGTTTATCGCTTCACCGTATCCTGGGGCGATGAGCGTTCGACCGACGACCTCGAAGGCCCTGTGACGAAGACCTCGGACAAGCGTCCGTCCGAGGAAGAGATTCGCGCTGTCATGCCGAAATACACCGGTGTGATCATGCAGACGCCGCCGCAGTTCTCGGCGATCAAGATCGCCGGCGAGCGCGCCTATGATCTGGCCCGCGAGGGTGCGACCGTCGATATCCCGCCGCGCGAGGTCGAAATCGGCCGCCTTGAGATCATCGAAAGCAGTGCTGACCGCACAGTCTTCGAGATCGAATGCGGCAAGGGCACCTATGTCCGGTCGCTGGCCCGTGACATGGGCCGCGATCTCGGTTGCTTTGGCCATATCTCGGAGCTTCGCCGCACCGAAGTCGATCCGTTCACTGCCGAGGACTTCGTCACCATCGCTGAACTCGAAGCCGCTCGCACCGCCGGTCAGCCGGATGGCGAAGAGGGCAAGTGGGATTTCACGGCGATCGACGAATTCGTGGTCGACACCTCGGCAGCACTCGACTGCTTGCCGCAGGTTGCGGTGACCGACGAGGCAGCCAACAAGATCAGGCTTGGCAACCCCGTCATCGTGCGCGGCCGCGATGCGCCGGTGGAGGCCGAGGAGGCCTGCGCCACCGCGCGCGGCAAGCTCGTCGCCATCGGCGCCATCGAGCAGGGCATGTTCAAGCCCAAGCGGGTATTCACCGCTTGAGGCTTGTAGCCAGGTCCCGTTTCCGCTTGGATCGACGTCGATGAGGGAGCGGGCAAAGGCGATGGCGGCGACTGAAACCACCGGCGAACGCGCCAGGCGACATCGCAGGCGCTCGCCTGTGGGCGCGTCGCCCGGCACTTTGATCGCCGATCCGGCGGCGCATCGGTCCGCACTCAATTTGACGCTGATCTCGCCCGAAACCTGCGAGTTCGTCGACAACGCCAGCCTCGACGATGTCGTTGCTGCTTGCGACAACTGGCCCTTGGTTTGGCTCGACTGCGTCGGGCTCGCCAATGTCGAGCAGATCGAGCAGATCGGCCGGATTTTCGCGCTCCATACGCTGGCACTTGAAGATGTGGTCAATACCGGCCAGCGGCCCAAGGCCGACTTCTTCGACGATCACGCCTTCTTCGTGCTCCGCATGATCGATGACGCGAAAACCAGCCGCTACGAACAGATCTCCTTCTTTTTTGGCGAGAATTTCGTCGTTACCTTCCAAGAGCGGGAAGGCGATCCATTCGAGCCGGTGCGCCAGCGCATCCGCACGTCCAATCCCAGCCGCCTGCGTCACCGCAAGGCTGACTATCTCGCCTATGCGCTGATCGATGCCGTGGTCGACAGCTATTTCCCGATCGTCGATGCCACCGGTGACACTCTAGACAAGATCGAAGACGAGCTGTTGGCCTCGCCGCAGAAGCACCAGATCGGCCAATTGCATGGCCTGCGTCGGCAGACCAATCTGATCAAGCGCACCTTGTGGCCGCTGCGCGATGCGCTGACCACGCTCATCCGTTCCGATGCGCCGTTTATCTTGGCTGAAACCAAGATCTATTTCAACGACACGCTCGACCATTCGATCCGGCTGGTCGAAACGGTGGAATCGCAGCGTGAAACGATGATCGGCCTGATCGAGATGCATCTGTCGCTGTCGCAGTCGCGCACCAACGAGATCATCGGCGTCCTGACYATCGTGTCGGCGATCTTCATCCCGCTGACCTTTCTTGCCGGCATCTGGGGCATGAACTTCGACCCTTCGGCCTCGCCATGGAACATGCCGGAGTTGCTGTCTTACTATGGCTATCCGGCGGCGCTAGGCTTCATGGCCTTCGTGGGGATCACGCTTGTGATCATTTTCAAGCGGCGAGGGTGGCTCTAAACCGCGGCCCGGAGCCGGCTTGCGAATTGGACTGGCTTTTGTCGCCAAATTCCACTATATGCGCCGCAACATCGCGCTTTTGAGTGCCTTGTTCATCGGCCCCAGCTGGACGACATCCCGGCCGAGGGCGTCCCGTTTCCTCCTAATCGAAAGGAAAACACGATGTCGATTACTGCCGAGCGCAAGTCGGAATTGATGACTGAATTCGCAACCGCCAAGGGCGACACCGGTTCGCCGGAAGTCCAGGTTGCCATCCTCTCCGAGCGCATCAAGAACCTGACCGAGCACTTCAAGGACCACAAGAAGGACAACCACTCCCGTCGTGGCCTTCTGGCGCTCGTTTCGCTGCGTCGTAGCCTGCTTGACTACCTCAAGCGCAAGGACGAGGGACGCTATCAGACGCTGATCGAGAAGCTCGGTCTGCGCCGCTGATGAATTGACCGGCGGGCTCTCCTTTGCGAGAGCCCGCCGTTCGCACATTTCGGGCCATCCTTTTTGATGGTCCATCGGCCCGATCCTGCCACAGGGGCACGGTCGCGCCGAAAAAGGGTCCGGAGCGCCACAGGGAAGCGCCCGAACCAACCCATGGACGGTCATGGGGCAGGATTACAGGACGTTCGGTCAGCCGCATTTGCGGGCCTATTCCCAACCGAACTTCTTGTTGTCTTGCCCGTGGCTGGCCAAACCGAAGCCCAGGCGCGTGCGGAAGACCAGATGGTTTTCCGGAATTGCGCGCCGAACAAGCCAGGGAATTGGCGCGCCGGAATGCGGCGTTGGTCATTCCCGCCACGAAGGACAGAACATGTTCAATCACCACAAAGTTGAAATCGAGTGGGCCGGTCGCCCGCTCATCCTCGAGACCGGCAAGATCGCCCGCCAGGCTGACGCTGCCGTGCTCGCCACCTATGGCGAAACCGTCGTTCTCGCGACCGTCGTTTCGGCCAAGGAGCCGAAGCCGGGTTTCGATTTCTTTCCGCTGACCGTCAACTACCAGGAAAAGACCTACGCAGCCGGCAAGATCCCAGGCGGCTATTTCAAGCGTGAAGGCCGTCCGAGCGAGAAGGAGACGCTGGTCTCCCGCCTCATCGACCGTCCGATCCGCCCGCTGTTTGCAGCCGGCTACAAGAACGACACCCAGATCGTCATCACGGTTGTCCAGCACGACCTCGAAAACGATCCGGACATCCTGTCGATCGTTGCCACCTCGGCTGCCCTGACGCTCTCGGGCGTGCCTTTCATGGGCCCGATCGGCGGCGCGCGCGTCGGCTACATCAACGGCGAATACGTGCTCAACCCGCACATCGACGAGATGCAGGAATCCAAGCTCGATCTCGTCGTCGCCGGCACCGATGCCGCTGTGCTGATGGTCGAGTCGGAAGCCAAGGAACTGGCTGAAGACATCATGCTCGGCGCCGTCATGTTCGGTCACCGCGGCTTCCAGCCGGTCATCGACGCCATCATCAAGCTGGCTGAAGTGGCTGCCAAGGACCCGCGCGATTTCACCGCGCCGGACAATTCCGATCTCGAAGCCGAGATGCTGAAGATCGTCGAAGGCGAGCTGCGCGACGCCTACAAGATCACCGACAAGCAGGCCCGTTACACCGCCGTCGACGCGGTCAAGTCCAAGGTCAAGGCAGCCTTCGCTGCTGAAGGCGAAGAAGCTCCGAAGTGGTCGGCTGACAAGGTCGCCACCGTGTTCAAGGAACTCCAGGCCAAGATCGTGCGCTGGAACATCCTCGATACCGGTTCGCGCATCGATGGTCGTGACCTCTCGACCGTTCGCCAGATCGTCTCCGAAGTCGGCGTCCTGCCGCGCACCCACGGTTCGTCGCTGTTCACCCGCGGCGAGACCCAGGCGCTGGTCGTTGCCACGCTCGGCACCGGCGAAGACGAGCAGTATGTCGACGCGCTGACCGGCATGTACAAGGAGAAGTTCCTCCTTCACTACAACTTCCCGCCCTACTCGGTTGGTGAGACCGGCCGCATGGGTTCGCCCGGCCGCCGCGAAATCGGCCATGGCAAGCTCGCCTGGCGCGCTGTGCGCCCGATGCTGCCAGCTGCCGAGCAGTTCCCCTACACGCTGCGCGTCGTCTCGGAGATCACCGAGTCCAACGGCTCGTCGTCGATGGCCACCGTCTGCGGCACCTCGCTGGCGCTGATGGATGCGGGCGTTCCGCTGCAGAAGCCGGTTGCCGGCATCGCCATGGGTCTGATCAAGGAAGGCGAGCGCTTCGCTGTCCTCTCCGACATCCTGGGCGACGAGGATCACCTCGGCGACATGGACTTCAAGGTTGCCGGCACGACCAACGGCATCACCGCGCTGCAGATGGACATCAAGATCGACGGTATCACCGAAGAGATCATGAACATCGCGCTCGGCCAGGCCAAGGACGGCCGCCTGCACATCCTCGGCGAAATGGCCAAGGCTCTGTCGGAAGGTCGCCAGGAACTCGGCGAGTTCGCTCCGCGCATCGAGGTCATGCACATCCCGACCGACAAGATCCGTGAAGTCATCGGCTCGGGTGGCAAGGTCATCCGCGAGATCGTCGAAAAGACCGGCGCCAAGATCAACATCGAAGACGATGGCACGGTCAAGATCGCTTCTTCCAACGCCAAGGAAATCGAGGCGGCCAAAAAGTGGATCCACACCATCGTGGCTGAGCCGGAAGTCGGCGAGATCTACGAAGGCACGGTCGTCAAGACCGCTGACTTCGGCGCATTCGTCAACTTCTTCGGACCGCGCGACGGCCTCGTTCACATCTCGCAGCTTGCCAACGACCGCGTTGCCAAGACCTCGGATGTGGTCAAGGAAGGCGACAAGGTCTGGGTCAAGCTGATGGGCTTCGACGAGCGCGGCAAGGTCCGCCTGTCGATGAAGGTCGTTGACCAGGAAACGGGCAAGGAACTTGCTCGCGAAAAGAAGGCCGAAGGCGAAGAAACCGCCGCCTGATAGCAGCGCTTTTTGATATGAAGCGGGCGCGCCGTAAGGTCGCGCCCGTTTTCGTTTGTTGGCCTTCGGGCAGAACACTGTTTGCGGAATAGGCGTTCCTTCGCACCCCCCTCTGGCCGGCAGGTCAGAGGGGGGTGGGAAGAAATGCGATGAATAAGGATTGGCTATGGCCCGCGATGCACTGAAGACGCTGTTTTATCCTTTCGAGGCAGAGGCGCTGCCGATGCCGGAGCAGAGCGCGCGTGCCCTGTTCATCGGTGCCGAGCCGGGCTTCAGGAAGCCGCAGGGCTTCGATGCGAAGCTTTCCCTGGTCCAGGGTTTTCGGCCCCACGTGATTGCCCTGGCGGCGGCGGGCAACGATGTTGCGTCGCGCGCCGAGGAGGATGGCTACGACATCGCCCTGGTGCTTGCCGGCCGCCATCGCGGCCTCAACGAACTGCGTGTCGCTGAAGCGATCGAACGCGTGACGTCGGGCGGCCTGGTCGTGGTCGCCGGTGGCAAGGACGATGGCATCGCCAGCCTGCGCAAGCGGCTCGCAACCTTGCTTGAGATCGAGGACTATCTCCCGAAATTTCACGGCACCGCATTGTGGTTCCGCCGCACCGCGCAGGCCGAGGCTGCGGCGGCAACGTTGCGCGCCGACAACCCCGAGCCGTTGGTCGAAGGCCGCTTCCTTACCGCGCCGGGCATGTTTTCGTTCGAGCGCGTTGACGCCGGCTCGCGCCTGTTGGTCGACAATCTGCCCAACGACATCAAGGGCAAGGTCGCCGATTTCTGCGCCGGCTGGGGTTATGTCGCGGCTGAAGTGGTGGCCCGAGCGAAGGGTCTCACGGCACTCGATCTGTTCGAGGCCGACTTCGATGCGCTTGAAGCGGCAAAGGCAAATGTGCCCAAAGCTCCGGTCACGCCCGGCTTCCACTGGCAAGATCTCACCAAGGAGCCGGTCGAGCGCCGCTACGACGTGGTGGTGATGAACCCGCCCTTCCACCAGGATCGCGATGCCGATCCGGAGATCGGCCAGCGCATGATCCGGGCTGCTGCTGCGGCTCTCAAGTCGGGTGGCCGGCTGTTCATGGTGGCCAACCGCCATCTGCCCTACCAGCCGGTGCTGGCACAAGCCTTCACATCGGYTCAGGAAATCGCCGTCGACAGCGCCTTCAGGGTTTATTCGGCCAAACGGTGACGTCGGCGGTCAATGGACGCTCGCGGTGCGCTCGGTGGCCTTGGCGACTGCCAGGTCGCCGATGTTGAGTGGTGCCGGGCGCCCGTAGAAGTAGCCTTGTACTTCCTGACAGCCGGTAGCCCTGAGCAGGGCCGCCTGGTTTTCCGTCTCCACGCCCTCGGCGATCGTGCGCACGCCGAGCGCTCGCGACAGGCCGACGATTGTCGAGATCACCGCCCCTGAATTGCTGTCGGTTTCCATGCGGCTGACAAATGAGCGGTCGATCTTGAGCTTGTGGAACGAAAAGTCGATCAGATAGGCGAGGTTCGAGTAGCCGGTGCCGAAATCGTCGACCGCGACCGAAATGCCCATCGCCGTCAGCTGCTTCAGGATCAGGGCCGCGCGGTCGCGGTCCTGCATCATCGCCGATTCGGTCAGTTCCAGTTCAAGCCGTTTGGGCTCGATGCCTGTTTCCTTCATGATCCGCGCAACGATGCCGACGAAGTCGCGGGTCATGAACTGTACCGGCGAAATGTTGACCGCAACGAAGCAGTCCTCGGGCAGCAGGCGCGCATCGGTGCAAGCCTTGCGAAGCACCCATTCGCCRATCGGCGCAATCATGCCGGTCTCTTCGGCGACCGAGATGAACTCGATCGGCGGGATCATGCCGCGCTCGGGATGCTGCCAGCGGATCAGCGCCTCGTAGCCGACGACGCGGCCGGACGACAGGTCGAGCTGCGGCTGGTAGTGCAGGTCGAAATCGCCACGCTCGAAGGCGACATGCAGTTCCGATTCGACCCATTGGCGATGGTCCGCAACCTTGCCCATTTCGGGCTGGAAGACGGCCCAGTCGCCGATGCCGCTGGCCCGTGCGTTCTGCAGCGCGAGGTTCGAGCGGCGCAGCAGCACAACCGGGTCGTAGCCATCCTTGGGCATGGCGACCACGCCGACCGAGACGTTGACCGACTGGAGATGCGATGGCAGCGGGTAGGGCCGCATCAGATCGTGGATCAGGCGTTCGATCAAGGCTTCCAGCGAACCGCCAAGCGCCTGGTCTGGGTGGAGAATGGCGAATTCGCCAGCGCCGATGCGGCCAAGGACCACGTCGCGTGGCAGTGCCGCCTTGAGCCTTGCCGTGAAGGCGCGGATCAGGGCGTCTCCATTGCTGTAGCCGATGGCGTCGTTGATCTGTTTGAAACGGTCGATATCGATGTCGATGAGGAACATCGGCTTGCCGGTACGTGCGGTTGCCGAGGCTGCTTCGGCGATCTTGCCGACCATTGCCGTGCGCGCCAGAAGCCCTGTCAGCTTGTCGAAGTGGGTTTCGTTGAAGACATAGTCGGCCGACTCGTCGACACCGGCGAAGAATGAGGCTGCGGCGATCGATGCCGCCAGCGCGCACAGTGCGGCGATAATCGCACCGACAGTGTCGCTCGACATCCCACCGATTTCGTTGCCAAGGGCGAGTCTCAGGCCCCATGTACCCAGAACGAAACTTCCCATGCCCGAAGCGGCGATGGTGATAATCCGAAACAACGGGCTTCGGCTGGGATTCCTGACGGCAGGCATGCGTGACTTTCCTAACTTGCGCGTCGTTTCTACCGATTCGCTCGTTAAGATCGCTTGCGGCGATTGTCTACAATTTTAGCGCCGGGCGGACTTTTTAGTCGCGCCCGCCATCCATTTGCTTGAGCTCGTCGAGCGTCGGCATCGAGACGATGTGATAGCCCGAATCGACATAGTGGATTTCGCCGGTGACGCCCGACGACAGGTCGGACAAAAGATACAGCGCCGAACCACCGACCTCTTCGAGGGTCACGGTACGGCGCAGCGGCGAGTTGCGCTGCTGGTAGGAGAACATGTGGCGCGCATCGGCGATGCCAGCGCCCGCAAGCGTGCGCACCGGTCCGGCCGAAATGCCGTTGATGCGGATGCCGCGCGGGCCGTAGTCGTTGGCGAGATAACGCACACTTGCCTCGAGGCCGGCCTTGGCCACGCCCATGACGTTGTAATTCGGCATGACGCGTACCGAGCCTGCATAGGTCAGCGTGATCATCGATCCGCCTTCGTTCATCAGGGCTGCCGCGTGCTTGGCAACCTCGGTGAAGGAGAAGCACGAGATTACCATGGTGCGAACGAAGTTTTCGCGCGTGGTGTCGGCGTAGAGGCCCTTGAGCTCGTTCTTGTCGGAGAAGCCGATGGCGTGCACCAGGAAGTCGATGCCGCCCCAGTTTTCCTTCAACGTCTCGAAGGTCGCGGCGACCGATGCGCTGTCTTCGACATCGCAAGGGATAACAAGCGATGCGCCGATCTTCTCGGCCAGCGGCTTGACGCGGCGCCCGAAGGCTTCGCCCTGATAGGTGAAGGCGAGTTCGGCGCCGTGCTCGGCAAGCTTGCTAGCGATACCCCAGGCAATGGAGTGGTCATTCGCGACGCCCATGACGAGCCCGCGCTTGTCCTTCATCAATCCGTCCATGTCGGTGTCCTATGCGGAATGGCGCTGGAATACGAGCGTGGCGTTGGTGCCGCCGAAGCCGAAGGAGTTGGACAACACGGTATCGATCTTGGCGTTGTCGATGCGCTTGCGCACGATCGGCATGCCTTCGAATTCCGGGTCGAGCTCTTCGATATGCGCACTCTCGCCGATGAAGCCGCCCTGCATCATCAGGATCGAGTAGATCGATTCCTGCACGCCTGCGGCACCTAGCGAATGGCCGGTCAGCGACTTGGTCGAGGTGATGTTCGGCATCTTGTCGCCGAATACGCCGCGGATGGCGCCCATTTCCTTCGAGTCGCCCACTGGCGTCGAGGTGCCGTGGGTGTTGATGTAGTCGACCGGTCCCTTCACCGTCGACAGCGCCTGACGCATGCAGCGCATGGCGCCTTCGCCCGACGGTGCGACCATGTCGTAGCCGTCGGAAGTGGCGCCATAGCCAACCAATTCGCAGTAGATCTTGGCGCCGCGCGCCTTGGCGTGCTCCAGCTCTTCGAGCACCAGCACACCCGCGCCGCCGGCAATGACGAAGCCGTCGCGGTTGAGGTCATAGGCGCGCGAGGCGACCGATGCGCGGTCGTTGTATTTGGACGACATGGCGCCCATGGCGTCGAACAGGTTCGACATGGTCCAGTCGAGATCTTCGTGGCCGCCGGCGAACATGATGTCCTGCTTGCCCCACTGGATCATCTCCGCCGCATTGCCGATGCAATGCGCCGAGGTCGAGCAGGCCGAGGAGATCGAATAGTTGACGCCGTGGATCTTGAACCAGGTGGCGAGCGTTGCCGACGCGGTCGACGACATCGCTTTCGGCACAGCGAATGGCCCGATGCGCTTGGGGCTGTTGTTCTTCAGCGTGATTTCCGACGCTTCCACGATCGTGCGTGTCGAAGGACCGCCCGACCCCATGATGATGCCGGTGCGCTCATTGCCCGAGATGTCTGTTTCTTCGAGCCCGCTGTCGGCGATGGCCTGCTTCATCGCGACATGGTTCCACATGCCGCCCTGGGACAGGAAACGCGCGGCGCGACGGTCGACCAGTTCGGTCATGTCGAGGTTCGGCGAACCCCAGACCTGGCACTTGAAGCCGTGCTCGGCGAAATCGTTGGAGAAGCTGATGCCGGACTTGGCGTCATGCAGCGAGGCTTGCACTTCAGAAGCGTTGTTGCCGATGGACGACACGATTCCAAGGCCAGATACGACGACCCGTCTCATTCAGTATTCCTTTCAGAATATCCGGCGACCCTTAGGCCGCGGCTTCCTGCTTCGAGAGCCCGACCTTGAGGTCGATGGCCTTGTAGATAGGTTCGCCGTCCGCCTTCAACCAGCCATCGGCGATGCCCAGGACCAGGCGGCCGCGCATGACGCGCTTGAAGTCGATGCCATATTCGACCTTCTTGGTCGAAGGCGTGACCATGCCCTTGAACTTCACCTCGCCGGTGGAGAGCGCCATGYCTTTGCCCGACTCGCCAAGCCAGCCGAGGAAAAAGCCGGTCAGCTGCCACATCGCGTCGAGGCCGAGGCAGCCCGGCATGATCGGATTGCCGATGAAATGGCAAGGGAAGAACCACAGGTCCGGCTTGATGTCGAATTCGGCGCGCACGAAGCCCTTGCCGAATTCGCCGCCAGTCTCGCTGATCTCGGTGATGCGATCGAACATCAGCATCGGCGGAGCGGGCAACTGGGCATTGCCGGGCCCGAACAGCTCGCCGCGGGCGCATGCCAGCAATTCTTCGTAGCCGTAGCTGGATTTCTGATCGGCCATGAACACCTTCCCCGTCAACGTTTCGGGCGGAGCCACGCCCTTCTTGTGTGCTCTCACTAGCACAGACTGTTTGCTGCCGGAAACCGGCGTTTGCGATTAACGTGCACATCCTCCTGGGTCAATGCGCGCTATTGATCGCATTTGAGCTACAGAATATATGTCAGGCAAGGCTTGCCGGCTGCCTATCCAGTTTTCGGCGTGTTTGGCAGGCTTGAATTGGGGCGAAGGCGAACTTCGACGAGGCAACGAGTGGATTCCCGCAAGGCAAGCATTGCTGTGGAAACGCGTGTCCGCGATGCGGGGCTCAGGCCCACGCGGCAGCGTATTGCGTTGGCTGAACTCCTGTTCGCCAAGGGCGATCGGCATCTATCGGCAGAAGAGCTGCACGAGGAAGCCTTGTCGGCCGGCGTGCCGGTATCGCTGGCAACCGTCTACAACGCGCTGCACCAGTTCACCGGTTCGGGGCTTTTGCGCATCCTGGCGGTCGAAGGCTCGAAGACCTACTTCGACACCAACACTTCGGACCACCACCACTTCTTCGTTGAAGGCGAAAACCGGGTGTTCGACATCGAATCGGGCCCCGTCACGGTCACCAATCTGCCGGAACCCCCGGAAGGCATGGAAATCGCCAATGTCGATATCGTGGTGAGGCTCAGGCCCAAGCGCCCGGCTTAAATGCCTGCGCGAACCCGGCCTTGTCGGCCGGGTCGACCCATCAGTTCTCGATGCTTTCGCCTGGATAGGCACCCCAGACCTGCGACTGGTTGAGCCAGCCGCTTGTGCCGGCAAAGGTCATCTCGCACCATTGACCGTTGCACTGCTTGATGGAGCCGACGACGCCCGGGTCGATGATGGCGACTGCGCGCGCACCCTGTTCGGGCCTTGCGAGCAGGTTGAGCGGTGCCGGCTTTCCGCGCTGCCAGGGCGCCGTCATCGCCGTGCGGTGGCCGGAAAGCAGCGTCTGGTTGATCCAGCCTTCGGCGCCGTCGGCATCGCGGACGCGGCGCCAGTTGTCATATTCCTGGATGATCTCCATCGGCAGGCCGGGCTTCAGATAGAGCCAGCTGACGGGATAATCAGCGCCCGGGCCGATGCGCGAATTGACCTTGCCTGCCTTGAGGCTGACGAATCGCGGCAGCGGCAGTCCGCTGGGGCCGAGCGTGACGTCCTGGGCGGCCACGGCAGGACCGACGAAAACGGCATTCGGCGAAACGAAAGCAAGACCGATCAGGGCTGCGCTGACGGACAGACGGAGCGACGCGAAACCAGACACTTCCGTAACCTCTGTTTGAACTTGGCGCTCTTTGCCTTCACGGGGAAAGGGGCGCCCTTTTTCTTTGTCTTCGGCGGCACTGCTTGTTACACAGATTACCGCTCATGGATCGGATTGCAGTTTCGCCGGTCTTGGTTAAAGAGGTCTCAACGAGATCTTCGTCGAGGATAGAATGGCCGGTCGAAAAAAGCCTCTCGTCATCATTACGCGCAAGCTGCCCGACCAGGTCGAAACGCGTATGCGCGAGCTGTTCGACGCGCGCCTCAATGTCGATGATCGTCCCATGACCCAGCCGGAGCTGGTTGCGGCGGTCAAGGAAGCCGACGTTCTGGTACCGACGGTAACCGATACGATCGATGCAGCGCTGATCGAGCAGGCCGGACCCAATCTCAAGCTGATCGCCAATTTCGGCAACGGCGTCGACAAGATCGACGTTACTGCTGCCGCAAAACGCGGGATCACCGTCACCAACACCCCCAACGTCCTGACCGAAGATACGGCCGACATGGCCATGGCGTTGATGCTTGCCGTGCCGCGCCGCCTGACCGAGGGCGCCAACGTTCTCACCAGCGACAAGAAATGGGCCGGCTGGTCGCCCACATGGATGCTCGGCCGCCGCATCTGGGGCAAGCGCCTCGGCATCGTCGGCATGGGCCGCATCGGCACCGCCGTTGCCCGTCGCGCCAAGGCCTTCGGCCTGTCGATCCATTATCACAACCGCCATCGCGTGTTGCAGTCGGTCGAAGACGAGCTGGAGGCGACCTATTGGGAGAGCCTCGACCAGATGCTCGCCCGCATGGACATCATCTCGATCAACTGCCCCTCGACGCCGGCGACCTTMCACCTGCTGTCGGGGCGCAGGCTAGCGCTGATGCAGCCGCACGCTTACCTCGTCAACATCGCCCGCGGCGACATCATCGACGAGGACGCGCTGGTCAAGATGCTGCAGGACGGCAAGCTCGCCGGTGCAGCCCTCGACGTCTTCGAGCACGAGCCGGCGGTCAACCAAAAGCTGCTCAAGCTCGCCGCCAGGGGCAAGGTGGTGCTGATGCCGCATATGGGATCGGCCACCATCGAGGGCCGAATCGATATGGGCGAAAAGGTCATCATCAACATCCGCGCCCATGTCGACGGGCACCGCCCACCCGACCGGGTTCTGCCGCTGAGGACGTGATCAGACACGTGCGTTGACCTCGCTGCTTAACCAAGCGCCTTTCGAAAGGTGATCGAGGTTGGCCGGTCGAAGCCGTCATGGGCCGTGCGCTCGAACTCGACGAAGCCCATCCGCGCAAAGGTCGCGTGGTTGGCCGTGAGTTCGATTCGGGTCTGGAGTTCGAGGATCGGCTTGCCCTGATGGATGGCGTGGCGCTCGGCTGCCAGCATCAGTTCCCGGCCGATGCCTGCGCCGCGAACGCTGTCGTCGACGGCAAGCTTGCCGACATAAAACACATTCGTCCGTTGGGCGGCAAAGATGCAGCCGACGAGCCGCCCTTCAAGCGTGGCGATGAAGCAGACTTCGTCCTTGGTCTTCTCGCGCAGATTGCCCTGAGACAGCCGATGCGCGGAGGACGGCGGGTCAATGACGCCGTCCATATAGGCGAATGAGCGCATGATCAGATCGAGCAACTCGTCCCAGCGGTCGAAGTCCTGGGGCAGGCGGGCGATGGTCAGGTCGGGGTTCATGGCTCAAGAGGCTTTGTAGCGCACGGTATCGAAACGCGCGCCGAGCGCATCGTAGAGCAAAAGCCGACCGACAAGCGGTTCGCCGATGGCGGTGATCAGCTTGATCGCCTCCATCGCCTGCAGCGTGCCTATGACACCGGTCAGGGCACCCAGTACCCCTGCCTCGGCGCAGGACGGCACCAGCCCTGCCGGCGGCGGTTCGGGAAACAGGTCACGATAGGTCGGGTTGCGGCGACCGTCGGCACCCGTCTCGAATGGCATCAGCACGGTTATCGAGCCATCGAATCGCCCGACTGCGGCATGCACCAGCGGCCGCTTCACCGCAGCAGAAGCATCGGCGACCGCATAACGCGTCTCGAAATTGTCGGAACCGTCGACCACCAGATCGTAGCGTTCGATCAGCCCAGCGGCGTTTTCGGTCGTCAGCCTGAGCTTGTGCAGCTCGACCGTCACATGCGGGTTGATGCGGGCGATCGCAGCTTTAGCGCTCTCCGCCTTGGACAAACCGAGCGACTGGGTGTCGTGGATCACCTGGCGCTGCAAATTGGACAGCGACACGTGATCGTCGTCGACGATGCCGAGTGTGCCGACGCCCGCGGCCGCCAGATATTCCAGAACCGGCGCGCCGAGCCCGCCGGCGCCAATCACCAGCACACGGGCGCGTTTGAGCTTCTGCTGGCCCGGACCGCCGATCTCCGGCAGCACGATGTGGCGGGCGTAGCGTTCGAGTTCTTCAGGGGAGAGGGGGGGAGCCTGGTTCATGGCGCAACCATATCGCCGCAAAATCGGCTTGTCAGGCGTCTTCAGTTGGCCTGATGCTGCCATGGTCGACGGTCAAGAACTGCGCCCGCCCAGCGAGGCTCGAAAACAGGCTCGCTTCGGTGCCGGTCATGAAGGCCTGGCAATTCAGCTCTTCAAGAATCGAAAACAGCGCCGCACGCCGCCCTGCGTCGAGATGGGCAGCGATCTCGTCAAGCAGAAGGATGGGAGGCGCGCCAGCCATCTCGCCGGTGAGTCTTGCATGCGAAATGACGATGCCGATCAGCAACGCCTTTTGTTCGCCAGTCGAGCATAGCTCCGCAGGCATCGATTTCGGCTTGTGGCGAACCAGTAGGTCGGAGCGGTGGGGGCCTTCGAGCGTGCGTCCTGCGGCGCGGTCGCGCTCGCGTCCATCGGCCAATGCTTGCCGGAAATGCTCTTCGAGTTCTACTGCCGGCATGTCGCCGATTCTCTGTTCGAGGCTACCGGCGAGGCTGAGTTCGGCTTGGGGGAAGGGGCCCGTTTCGGGCATCCGCCCGATCATCGCCGTCAAAAGTCGCACTATCTCGACACGCGCGGCGGCGATCGCAGCACCTGTCTCGGCCATCTGTATCTCGATCGCGTCGAACCAGGCGCGGTCACGGCGGTCCTCGGCAAGCAGCCGGTTGCGGCCGCGCATCGCCTTTTCATAATCGAGCGCGCGCTGACCATGCGCCGGGTCGATCGCCAGCACCAGGCGGTCGAGGAATCGCCTGCGGTCACCGGCGGGACCGGTGAACAGCGCGTCCATCGACGGCGTCAGCCACACCACGCGCAGCCATTCGAGCATGTCGTCGGCCTTGGCATTGGCGCCATTGATGCGGACGCGGCGCCCCGCCTCATTGGCGGCTTCGGGCGCCGTACCGGTGCCGATTTCGGCATCGCCGAACGGCCCTTCGATGGTGCTATGCACGGCAAAACTACCCGCACTGCCTTCGCGTGCGACGTCGGGGTAGGGAGCCCGGCGCAGGCCGCGCCCCGGGGTCAGGAAGGAGATGGCTTCGAGCAGATTGGTCTTGCCGGCACCGTTTTCACCGGTGAACACCACAGCGCCCGGCCGCAACTCGACCGACAGCGACGCGTAGTTGCGGAAGTCCGTAAGTGTGAGCTTACTGATGTGCGTCGAGGGGATGCGTTTGCGCTCTCCCCCCGTATCCGGCTCTTGCATTGGTATGCGCGCGCTACACGCGCATCGGCATCAGCACGTAGAGAGCGTTCTCGTCGGCTGTGTCGTGGATGAGCGTGGGCGACCCGGCGTCCGCCAGCATGAAACGCGCCTCGCTGCCCTTGAGCTGGGCGGCGACGTCGAGCAGGTACTTGGCGTTGAAGCCGATCTCGATCGGGTCCGACGAATAGTCGGCGGCGAGCTCTTCGACGGCACTGCCCGAATCGGGGTTGTTGACGGCGAGCGTCACCAGCCCGTCGGCGATCGACAGCTTCACCGCGCGGCCACGCTCCGACGAAATCGTCGAGACGCGGTCGACGGCGGCGGCAAAGCTCTGGCGATCGATGATCAGCTGCTTGTCGTTGCCGCTCGGAATGACGCGCTGATAATCGGGGAAGGTGCCGTCGATCAGCTTCGAGGTCAGGATCACCGCGCCGATGGTCAGTCGCATCTYGGTGTCGGAAATCTCCGTCGTCACCGCAATATCCGGATCGTCGATCAGCTTTTGCAGCTCGCTGACGGTCTTGCGCGGGATGATGATGCCCGGCATGCCTTCGGAGCCGGCCGGCGCCTCGACCTCGGCGCGCGCAAGGCGGTGGCCGTCGGTCGCAACCGCGCGCAGCATCAGCTTGCCGCCACTCTCATGCGTGTGCAGGTAGATGCCGTTGAGATAATAGCGCGTCTCTTCGGTGGAGATGGCGAACTGGGTCTTTTCGATCAGGCCCTTGAGCGCATTGGCCTCGAGCCGGAAGATATGGGAAAACGTGCCGGCCGAAAGCTCGGGGAAATCTGACTGGGGCAAGCACTGCAGGCGGAAGCTCGAACGGCCCGACACCACCGACATGGCGTTGCCGTCCTCGTCGGTCTTCAGCATCACTTCCGCGCCGTCGGGCAGCTTGCGCACGATGTCGTAGAGCAGATGCGCCGGAACGGTGGTCGCACCGCTTTGCTCGACATTGGCTGGCGTCGCTTCCGAGATCTCGAGATCGAGGTCGGTGGCCTTCAGTTCGAGGCTCGCGCCATTGGCCTGCAAAAGCACGTTGGACAGGATCGGGATCGTGTTCCGCCGTTCGACCACGCGGTGCACGTGGTTCAGCGACTTCAACAGGTTGGAGCGTTCCAGGATAACACGCATGACGAAACAGGCTCGCTTATTTGAAGGTGCGGGCTCGCGGGCTCGAATGCGCCCGGAAAAGCCCGCAACACGATCGGAATTGCGCTGAGTCTGACAGTAAAAAGACCGGAAAGGCAAGCCCGCGCAGGCACTCCGAAGAAGTTGCGCGGGCGTTCTGGGGATAAGTCACAGGCGGCAACTTGTCGCCTGTGCCGACAAACCATCAGGCCTGGTCGTTGATCAGCCTTCTCAGCAGTTCGAGCTCCTGCGCCAGCGTGTTGTCGCCGCCCGACAGGCCCTCGATCTTGCGCACGGCGTGCAGCACCGTGGTGTGGTCGCGGCCGCCAAAACGCCTGCCGATTTCGGGCAGAGAGCGCGGCGTCATCACCTTCGCCAGATACATCGCGATCTGGCGCGGCTTGACGATGGTGCGGGTGCGGCGGTTCGACAAAAGCTCGGTCTTCGACACGTTGTAGTGGCGAGCGACGATGCGCTGGATGTCTTCGATGCGCACGCGCTTGGGCTCACCCGAGCGGTAGATGTGGCCGAGGATCTCGTCGATGCGCTCGATGGAGAGCTGCGGCTCGAACGATTGACGGAAGATCAGCTGGTTGAAGGCGCCTTCCAGCTCGCGGCCCGAGCCGGTCACGGTGCGCGCGACATGGGTGAGGATTTCCTCGTCCATGGCAAAGTTGGGGTCTTCGTTCTTGGCGCCGGCAAAGCGCATCTGCAGCATGCCAAGGCGCATGCCGAAGTCCGGTGCCGACATTTCGAGCGCCACGCCGCCATTGAGGCGCGAGCGTACGCGCGGCTCGAGCGATTCGAGCTCCGCCGGTGGACGGTCGGCTGCGACCACGACCTGCTTGGCCGAATCGAGCAGCATGTTGATGAGATGGCAGAACTCGTGCTGGATCGACTTGCCCTGCAGGAACTGCATGTCGTCGATGATCAGCAGGTCGATGTCGCGCAGCTGCTCCTTGAGGGTCAGCGCATTGTTGTCGCGGATTGCGGTCGCAAAACGCCACATGAAGTATTCGGCGGTCAGGTAGACGACGCGCGACTTCGGGTTCTGGCGCAGCGACTCGGCGGCGATCGCCTGGAGCAGGTGCGTCTTGCCGAGGCCTACCGTGGCGTGGAGGAACAGCGGGTTGAAGCGCGAGTTCGATTCTGCCACCGCACGTGCCGCAGCGAGCGCCACGCGGTTGGAGGGGCCTTCGACGAAGGATTGGAAAGTATAGCGCGGGTCGAGCGGCGAGCCGAGAACGCTCTGCTTGAATTCCGCGTCGGCCGTGCCGTTGCGCACGGGCGCTGGGCGCTCGGTGCGGCCTGCAGCGACCGTGCTCGTGGCAAGGGCTGTCTGCATCTGGCGCACCGGCTTGCGCAGTGCCGTTGCTTCGGTCTCCACGCCGGGACGCGCCACGCGGGTCGCCGTGCGGATAATGATTTCAAGCTTCAGAAGCTCCGGCTCTTCCTGGCGCCACAACTCGGAAATGAGGTCGAGATAGTGGCTGTTGATCCAGGAGCGCAGGAAAGCGGTCGGCACGGAAAGGCGCACGACGCCCTTCGATGTTTCCGCAAGCTTCATGCGGCCGAACCAGCTCGAAAATACCTCGCTGCCCAGGCGAACCTGGAGCTGCGTCTTGACCCGATCAAAATTCTTCTCGGCGGCGCTGCTTGCTGCCACTGCATTACCCTCGATCAGTTCGCCGGTAAAAAGAAAGCCCGCATTTGCTTCCCTTTCGATGCCGCTTTGCATTGTCGCAATCCCTAATCTTCGGTTCTGTTTGCCAAATGGAGACGCGCCGCTCGCATCGCCACCGGTATGTTCATTCGGATGCTGCCGTTGCCGGCCGAGTCCCCCCGGGTGCAGGACCGCGAAAATCGGAACCGATTTTCGGAAACGGCCATGCATCGTTCAAAGTGCTGCAGCGTTCGTTGCGTCTCAACAGGTCGCCACGCGCTGTAGTCGCCTTCCGCTAGCGCCCGGTGGCGCTTTTGGAAGGCCGGTGCTGCGGGGTGGCAGCACCAGGCAAATGCGTAGCCCTCCGGCGAAGTCGCCGGCGCGTTGCAAAGTCGATATGCCGTGTATCCCCACACGCCCCAAGTATACATCGAAGTGAGCATGCCTCCCCCGGTCGCGGATTCCATCCACGCCGAGAACGCCGCCGATTTTTAGGCTTGGCAGAGGGCTAGGTGCCCGTCCCTTCGATAAAAAGACCTTACAAAAATCGCTGTGGACAGGGCAAGGCCGAGTCTAACTCGTTTTTAATGAATCTGCTTACCTCGGCAGCGGATTCAAAGCCTGTTTGTAGTCCTCACGTGGACAAAGCCGTTGTGATTCAAACCCTTTTCCGGGGAACGAAAAAAACCGCGCCCCGTCGAAAAAAGTTTTAAAAGAATCCGCTTGACATCAACTTGTCCCCCAACCCCCGAAGGTGGCTTGAACAAGCTGTGGATGACCATTCGCAAGCCCATGAAATCAAAGGGTAATTTCTGCTGCGGTGAGTCTGGTTGTGGGGCTGCTTGCGGTGGTTGTAGTTATCAGAATAACCGCATATGCCGGCAAAGTTCTTGGCCCTCAAAGGGCATGCTCCAGCGGCCCATTGGAGGGCTTTTTCGGCCCCATGCCGACAAAAGAAAAACCCGGCTGGTTAGGCCGGGTTGATCAGAAATCCAATTGCTTGCAGGGCTTAGGCGGAAAGTGCCTTGAGCCGCTGTGCCAGACGCGAAACCTTGCGCGAGGCGGTATTCTTGTGCAGCACGCCCTTGGTGGCGGCGCGCATCAATTCCGGCTGGGCGACGCTGAAGGCGGCTTCTGCCTTTGCCTTGTCTCCCGAGGCAAGTGCCTCTTCGACCTGGCGGACATAAGTCCGGACGCGCGAGCGGCGGTTCTTGTTGACCGCTGYGCGGCGGGCGATCTTGCGCGTTGCCTTCTTGGCCGAGGAGGTATTGGCCATGGTGCCTCTCTTTTGATCTCTAGGTGGGCGCGAGCGGCTTCCCGCAAAGCGCAAAAATCAATCGGGCGTCCCTAAGGGTCGCCTCGGTTGGTGGGCTTATAGTTCAGCTTATTCCCAACGTCAACGCGATTCAGGTCAGCGGTTGTGGAAATTCGCTGTCCGCTTCTCGGCAAAGGYCGCCATGCCTTCCTTCTGGTCGTCGAGCGCGAACATCGAATGGAACACGCGTCGCTCGAAACGCAGACCTTCGGCAAGCGTCACCTCGTAGGAGCGGTTGACGGCTTCCTTGCACATCATGACCGCCGGCAGCGAGAAGTTGGCGATCTTGGCTGCCGCCTTCATCGCTTCTTCCATGAGGTCGGCCGCTGGCACGACGCGCGATACGAGCCCTGAGCGCTCGGCCTCGGCGGCATCCATCATCCGGCCGGTCAGGCACATGTCCATCGCCTTCGACTTGCCGACGAAACGGGTGAGGCGCTGCGAGCCGCCCATGCCGGGCATGACGCCGAGCGTGATCTCGGGCTGGCCGAACTTGGCCGTGTCGGCGGCGATGATGAAGTCGCACATCATGGCGAGCTCGCAGCCGCCGCCCAGTGCGTAGCCAGCGACCGCCGCGATCATCGGCTTGCGGTTGCGCGCAAAGGCTTCCCAACCTGAGAAGAAATCCTCCATGTAGGCGTCGACATAACTCTTGGCCTGCATCTCCTTGATGTCGGCGCCGGCAGCGAAAGCCTTTTCCGATCCGGTGATGACAATGGCCCCGATGCCTTGGTCCGCCTCAAAGGCCGCAGTGGCCGCCAGAAGTTCGCCAAGCACCTGTGAATTCAGCGCATTGAGCGCCTTTGGGCGGTTGAGCGTGATCAGCCCGACCTTGCCACGTGTTTCCACGATGATCGTATCATAGGCCATCTTGCGGCTCTCCCTGTCTCGCAGCGCTACCAATGAGGCTTTGCTCTAGCTCAGCGCTGGCACTGGCGGCAATAGAAGGTTGAACGCCCGCTTTGCACGATGCGCTCGATATGGCCGCCACAGCCCGGACGCGGGCAGGGTTCGCCCTCGCGGTCGTAAACGGAAAAGGAGTGCTGGAAATAGCCGAGCGAACCGTCGGTATGGACGTAGTCGCGCAGCGACGACCCCCCAGCCGCGATCGCATCGGCAATCACCTCCCGCACGGAAGTCGCAAGCAGCGTTGCGCGTTCGCGCGCGGCCTTGCCGGTGCCGGCAATGGTGCCGGCGGCACGCAGTGGCGACAGTCCCGCGCGCCACAGGGCTTCCGCGACATAGATGTTGCCGAGGCCGGCGATCAGCCGCTGGTCGAGTAGGGCGGCCTTGAGCGGTGTCTTTTTGTCTTCGAAAAGGCCAGAGAGCAGCTCGCCATCCAGCGAGTTACCGGTCGGCTCGACGCCGAGGCCGGACAGCATTGGATGCTCCGCGCCACCGCGCTCGGCAAAAAGCATGAAGCCGAAACGCCTGGGGTCGTTGAAGATGACGCGCGAGGGAACACCGTTAGGGCCGGCGACGTGGAAGACGACGTGATCGTGCGTTTCCGATTTCGAGCGCTCATTGTGGAAATTGCCCGGTGCCGTCCCGTCCTCATCGGTTTCGATGCGGAACGAGCCAGACATGCCGAGGTGGCAGATCAGCAGCGGAGCGTCTTCCACATCCGCAATCAGATATTTGGCGCGACGGCCAAGCGAGGTGATCCTGTGGCCCGCAAGGCGTTCGCCGAAGCTCTCGGGAAACGGGTAGCGAAGATTGGGGCGGCGGGTCTCGACGCGCTCGATCCGCGCGCCTTCAAGCACCGGCTGCAATCCGCGCCGGACAGTCTCTACTTCGGGCAATTCAGGCATGGGTTGCGATCGTTTCGTAGAAGGAGTTTCCGTGGCGCCCTGGGGCTAGGCCGAGATGCGCGGCCACCGTTTCGCCGATGTCGGCGAAGGTTGGCCTCAGTCCGACATCGCCGCCTGGCATGCCCGGGGCCATGCCGATCACCGGGATGCGTTCGCGCGTATGGTCGGTGCCGCGCCATGTCGGATCGTTGCCGTGGTCGGCGGTGAGGATGAGCATATCGCCAGGCTTTAGCCGCGCGAAAGCTTCTGGCAGGCGCTTGTCGAATGCCTCCAATGCCGCGGCATAACCCGGCACGTCGCGGCGGTGGCCGAATTCGGTGTCGAAGTCGACGAAATTGGCGAAGACCAGATCGCCGTCGCTGATGTCATCCATGGCGCCGAGCGCCTTGTCGAACATCGCCATGTTGCCGACGCCCTTGCGGATTTCGCTGATACCCCGGTGGGCGAAGATGTCGCCGATCTTGCCGACGGCGATAACCTTGCTGCCGCGCGCGGTGAGCCGGTCGAGCAACGTCGGCTCAGGAGGCGGCACGGCGTAATCTTTGCGGTTGGGGGTGCGTTCGAAGGTTTCCGTGCTCTCGCCTGTAAAGGGACGCGCGATGACCCGACCGATCTTCAGCGGGTCGACGAGGTGGCGGACAATTTTGCAAAGCGCGTAGAGCCGCTCCAGCCCGAAATGGGTTTCGTGCGCGGCGATCTGGAGGACGGAATCCACTGAGGTGTAGCAAATTGGCTTGCCGGAGCGCAGATGCTCTTCGCCGAAGCGCTCGATGATCTCGATGCCCGAAGCGTGGCAGTCGCCCAAYATGCCCGGCACCTCACCCTCGCGGACGATCGCTTCGGTAAGCGTCGCGGGGAAGGCGGGAATGGTCTGTTGGAAATAACCCCAGTCGAAGGTCACCGGCAGGGCGGCGATTTCCCAATGGCCTGAAGGTGTATCCTTGCCGCTCGAGATTTCCTGGGCTGCGCCATGGAACGCGCTAGCCACGGGCTTTGCAGTGCCGGCGAAATCGAAACCTGATGCCAGTTTCGCTGCCTGGCCAAGGCCGAGCGACGCCATGTTCGGCAGCTGAAGCTGGCCACTGCGCAGGCCTTCGCGACCACCCTGGCCATAGGCGCAGGCAGCAGCGATGTGGCCGAACGTATCGGAGCCGACATCGCCGAAGCGCGCGGCGTCAGTTGCCCCGCCGATGCCGAAGGAATCCAGGACGAACAGGAATGCACGCGCCATCTATGAAGGGCTCTCAATTGCCAGCTTGCGGCACAGACATAAGATCAGTCGCCGGCCTTGGCAATTATCGGGCGAAACGCAGAAGACTGGTGATCCCAAGCGGCGGCTGACCAGCACCCCCTCAGCATTTGATTTTTGGATCGATACAGTCGGCACAAGGTATGGTCGCGCTCATGCGAGGCCGGAGATAGTAGGTCTCCTTCATGTCGAGTTTGCCATTTTCGAAGATCTTGCCCATCACACCCAGTCCGGTGGCTGTCTGCTGGTCCGGCGTCCAGGTTATGACCGGTTGATAGGGCAAGTCGCTGTCGACGCGGATGAGAAAACCTGGGGTCATGAGGTCTTCGGGGACGGTAGCGACAGAGCCCTTCGTTTCGCCGATCTCAGGCTTGCCACCTATCCGCTTGCGCGACCACTCAACGAGGGCCTTCGGAGGCTTGCCCTGTAGGGCCGTGATCTCGATCGCGGTCACTGTGATCGTGGAATTGCTGCGGCCATAGGGCTGCAGGATTGAATCGCCGATCGTCATGACGGCGTTCACCTCGCACTGCGAGATCGCCTGCTGCTGAGTGATCAGGTCCGCGACCATCGAACTCATGCGGCTGACTTTCTTGTTGGTCTCGATCGCTTGCGAGACTTCCATGGTCACGAAATAGAGCGACAGGAGCAGAGGTACGATAAGGGCGAACTCAACGGCAGCGATGCCGCGCTGGTCTCTGATCAGAGCGCCAGCGCGCGACCGCAAGCGATCCAGTGTGGATATTGCAACAGCGCAAATAGTCATCTTGCTTCCTTCCCGGCAGGTTGACCGCCCAATGAATTTTCTAATCGTTGAACGGTTCGTTCTGCCAAGCCGTGACCGCAAATAGTAGGATCTTGTCGTCCCCGAGGTTTGTTATCCTTTTGTGCATAAAGTCCGTGATGACCGGCCATCTGTAGAAGACACGCAGCATGTTCTTGGACATTGATGGTCCGGGTGCAACGTCGAAATTTGTACTGTTGATATCGCCATTGGCAGTCAGTTCGAGCTTGTCGTCGGCAGCATTGGCGAAGGTAGTGTAGCTGCGCAGGTCGATGATCAGCTCAGGGCAGCCCTTGGCGACGAGCACTTCCAGCTTGGGGCAGATCATGCGCTTCAACTTTTCTTTGTTGATTTCTTTGTTGGGGGGGAGAAATTCTGCCGCCTTGACTTGTCCTGTGCGGAACTGGCGGGCGACGTCATCGGCGGCATTCGACAGTATTTGCTGGCCAGCAAAGGCAATGCAGCTCTCAAGGATTGCAAAGACCAGCATTGAAAAAGGGATCGCCAGCATGACAAATTCAATTGCCGTGCTGCCGCTCTGGTCGCGCACGAACCGGGCGAAGAAACCCCGCCGATGCGCTTTCGTATCGTCTTGTGCTGCAGGCGCTGTTTCGCTCATGTCCCGGCCGCCCCTCATGGTTCGGGCGACTTATAAGGGAAAGCTGTTGAAGTCCGGTTTGGATGACCGGCGAAATTGTGCGAGCCCGCTTTACTTGGCGCTAACCTTGCTCCGCCCCTGAGCCCAGGCTACTGGCTGGCGTTCAGCTCGCTCTCGGACATCCGCTCGGCGTCGCTCTTGTAGGAGCTTTCGCAATAAGGCGTGCATGACAGCGTCTGGATTTCCGAGCGCCTGTAGATCCGCACGGACGACGCGTCGTGGCGGATGACGGTCACTTGTTCGTCGACGATCGGGCTGCCTTGCGCATCGAGCACCACAAGGTTGGTGACGCCGAAGCCCTTGCCGGTAAGTACGATGGTCGATGCGTCCTGCACCGAAGCGTCGGCGATGGCCGAGTTGCCAACCACGATGGTGTCGGCCGGGCGGGTGAGCCGAACGATCTTGGCCTGGTTCATCGTCACCTCTATGCCCGCGCCCGCGTGCGAAGGCGCGGCAACGGCAAGCGATGCCATGACGGTTAAGGCTCCAACGATAAAAAGGTTCGCCATGCTAGTCGCCCCCTCGGCGGCTGTCGCTATACTGTTCAATGGAACATGAACGACTTTGGTGAACCAACGGTTAAGCCACCGGTCACCGCAACCGATGCGCGAGTCGGCGTGATCCGAGCATGATCAGGAGTCGGCTCCTGAAACCCGGCTGGCCGCTATTTCAGGCGTTTCGTATCGCCGAAAATGGTAACTTCCGGTTTAGTTAGCGGTTAACCACAGAGCTGCAATGCCGGGCTAAAGGTTTCGGTAAGGCTGTTTCTTAAGCCGATCGAAACAGCTCCCCGATAGGTTGCAGTCATCCGATCAACGACAAAGAAATGTTGGCGGAAGTGCTGTAACACGGAGCAAGGAGCTAACAATGACCAACCTTATCGCACGTTTTGTGAAAGACGAATCCGGCGCGACCGCCATCGAATACGGTCTGATCGCCGCCCTCATCGCCCTCGCCATCGTCGGTGGCGCCACACAGCTTGGTACCGCGATCAACAAAAAGTTCGCCGATGTCGGGACGGCGCTCGGAGAGGCTACGGCGCCGGTGGTCAAGCCGTAATGCGGGCCTAAAGCCTCGTCCGGCATTTCGGTCGGCAAGGTAGGTGAAAAGGCTGCTCGTGCGAGMGGCCTTTTTGCTTTCTATGGGCGAGGCATCCGCGCCTGTCGTGTTTCATCGAAGCTTAACGCCACGTCGTTATGCTCGACCATGTTCTGTATGGCGGACATCTCACTATGCTTGAAGCATTAATATTTGTCGTTTTTCCGTTCTGCATGGTGTTTGCCGCTGTCTCCGACACCATGTCGATGACCATCGCCAATCGTGTGCCGCTGTTGTTGCTCGGGGTGTTCCTTGTCGTCGCGCCGCTGACGGGCATGGCTTGGGCAGACATCGGCATGCATCTCGCCGCGGGCGCCTTGATGCTCACCATCACCTTCGGGCTTTTTGCACTTGGCGGCATGGGCGGCGGCGACGCCAAGCTGATTGCTGCGACCTCAGTATGGATGGGGTTCGGCATTCCCTTGATGGAATATCTCCTCACTTCGGCGGTCTTCGGCGGAATGTTGACGCTGGCGATCCTGTCCTTCCGCAGCTCCGCACTTTCCCACATCACCAGCCAGAACATGTTCCTCAGGAACTTTTCCAAGGATGCAGGTGGCGTGCCCTACGGCATCGCTCTGGGCATCGGTGGCCTCGTCACCTATCCAGCTTCTCCGATGATGGTCTGGGCGATCGAGCGGCTGGCTGCGCAGTAGCGCTCGGCGTAAGACAAAGTTAATCACGATCGTAAGGACTACATTAACCATAAGTTGACGATTGCTTCTGCAAAGTCCGGCCTGGCTTGATGGGGTTTGCCAGGGTGGGGTTCGGACGATGGCTGCATCGCGACTGATGATACTTGGCGTAGCGGTTGCCGCAGCGGGCGGCGCCGGTTTCGTCGCAAAGAACATGTCGGCACCGCTTCCGCCTGAGGTGGTCATCGAATCCGGGCCGCAGCAGCCCCAGCTTGCGTTGACCGACGTTCTGGTCCTGACCGGCGACGTGCCCATGGGCGGCCTGGTGGAAAACAACATCGCCTGGCAGCCTTGGCCGAGCGACGGCCTCAACCCCAATTTCATCACCCGTAGCGCCGAGCCCGAGGCGCTTGAAAAATTCAAGAATTCGGTCGCGCGTCTTGGCATGTTCAGCGGAGAACCGTTGCGCAAATCGAAGCTGATCGGCGAGGGCCAGAGCTTCATGTCGGCCGTGCTGCCCGCCGGAAAGCGCGCGGTTGCCACAACGATCTCCGCCGACACCTCAGCTGGTGGCTTCATCCTGCCGAACGACTATGTCGACGTCATCATGACGCGGCGTTCCGATGCGGAAAAATCCAGCAGCGGCTTCACCACCGAAACCATCCTCAGCAATATCCGCGTTCTGGCCATCGACCAGACCATCCAGGAAGATGAGGAAGGCAAGAAGGTCAAGGTCGGTCAAACGGCGACGCTGGAACTGACCCAGCAGCAGTCCGAGATCATCACGGTGGCGCAGCAGATGGCCGACCGGCTGACGCTGGCGTTGCGCTCCGTCGCCGATGCGCAGGAAAAAAACCTGGCCGAGGCCGATTACCTGGTCTCAGGCAGCGGCAAGCGCGGCACAGTCCGGCTTATCAAGTCCGGCGAGATATCAGAGTCGGGAGCAAGGAAATGAAGTCTTGCGCCAGACACTTCGCAATTGTCGCCGCTGCATTCGGCATCCTCGCCGCTGGTGCGATCATAACCGACCAGTCGCCGGCTTCAGCAGCTGGTCAGGCCAAGGTGGGATCGAACAGTTCCAACAGCCAGCGCGTCAAGCTCGGGCTCAACAAGTCGGTGGTCATCGACCTGCCAAGCGACGCCTATGACATTCTTGTCGCCAATCCGGCGGTCGCTGACGCCGTCACTCGAACGGCGCGCCGCATCTATCTGTTCGGCAAGGCGGTCGGTGAGACCAACATTTTTGTCTTCGGCCCCAATGGCGAGCAGATCGTCAGCCTCGACCTCGCGGTCGAACGCGACGTTGCCGGCCTCGAGGACTACATCAGGCGTTTCATTCCGGGTGCCGACATCAAGGTCGAACTGCTGAACGACAACGTCGTGCTGACCGGCACCGTCGACACGCCGCTCGACTCCAAGCGCGCCGTCGATCTGGCGACGATCTTCGTCACCGGCGGCGAGGCCACGACCGGGCAGTATTCACAAACCGCCACCGGCGGCTCAGACAACGCCGGCGTCGACATCAACAACCCCGATCGGACACGCCAAACAAGCAAGATCGTCAATCTGCTTCAGATCATCGGCGAAGACCAGGTGATGCTCAAGGTCACGGTCGCCGAGGTCAGCCGCAACGTCATGAAGCAGCTTGGCGTTAACATGCTGGCGCATGGCAACTCTAACGGGATCAGCTGGGGTGTAGAAAACTTCATTCCGGGTGGCATTGGTGCGCCTTTGGTAGGCGAGGGAGGCAATTTCTTCCTTTCGAAAAATGGCGTTGGCGCGTCGATCAGCGCAATGGAGCAGGCTGGTGTGATGAAGACACTGGCCGAGCCGACTTTGACTGCCGTCTCCGGTGAGCAGGCGACTTTTCGCGTTGGCGGCGAATTCAACATCTTGCGGGAGGTTGCGGCTGCGAAACGCGACAAGGATGGCGTTACCGATCCCGGCGGTCTCAAGTATGACCAGATCGAATACGGCATCAGCCTTGATTTCAAACCGGTCGTCCTTTCACCGGGCCGCATCAGTTTGAAGGTTCGCACGGCGGTTTCCGAGCCGACAAATGAATCGCCGGGCACAGCTGGTGGCAATCCGATGCTGCCGTCCCTGCGCAAGCGTCTCGCCGACACGACTGTCGAACTTCCATCTGGCGGGTCGATGATGATTGCTGGCCTTGTTCGCGACGACGTCAAGCAGGTCATCGGCGGCTTGCCCGGGTTGGCAAAGGTTCCGGTGCTCGGCACGCTGTTCCGCAGCCGCAACTTCGTCCGCAACGAGACCGAACTGGTCATCATCGTGACGCCATATCTCGCTCGCCCGATCGCGCGTAACGAACTCGCCAAGCCTGACGACAATTTCAATGCCGCAAGCGACGGCGCTGGCATGTTCCTTGGCCGCGTCAATCGTGTCTACGGCACCATGAAAACCGACAAGCCCGCCGGCCGTTACCATGGCGTCGTTGGCTTCATCTACAAATGAGCGGGGATAGGGGCATGTCTCAGGCAGTATTCACGCGCGATCTCGTCAGATCGGCAAAGTCTCGCATCTTCCTCCCGCTTCTCGCGGTAGCGGCAGTGGCCCTGCTGGCGGGGTGCGCCAACCGCGACAGCGTGACCGTCGGTTCGATCCCCGACGACTATCGCACAAACCACCCCATCGTCATTGCCGAGAAGAACCAGACGATCGACATCCCGGTAGGCGCCGGTGATCGCGGCATCACCAGGGGGCAAAGGGACACTTTCGAGGGGTTCCTGCAGAATTACGATTACCGCGCGGCACCCTCGCYGACGATCATGGCGCCGTCCGGCGGCGCCAATGATGTCGCCGCGTCCCATGCGGCGCGTGGGCTGATGAATGTGGCGATCAAGGCAGGCGTTCCGAAAAATCGCATCGCCGTCACCAACTATCAGTCGGCCTACCCCGAGGCATCCTCGCCGGTACGCGTCGTCTACACGGCGATGCGCGCCCAGACGGACCAATGTGGCCGCTGGCCGGAAGACATCGCCAACACCGCCGACAACAAGCACTACGCCAATTTCGGCTGTTCCTATCAAAACAACATTGCCGCCCAGATCGCCAATCCGGCTGACCTGCTTGGGCCGCGCAAGCAGACCCCGATCGATGCCGAGAACCGCGACGTCGTGATCGGCCAATACCGCAAGCCGCCCGCCGCTTGGCGACCCGAGACGAATTATTGATGGGATTTGGAGGCAGTTCGACAT
>NZ_JBFUKO010000005.1:0-38868 GCF_056400805.1 Aminobacter sp. P4_H6_2 | reverse complement strand
AGGTGACCGGCCGCGAACATCAGTAGTAGAGCGATCAGTACGAAACCAAAGTTTTTCAACTTGTCGCGCAGCCGATCCCTGTTTGGCTGCCACCCTCCTTGAAGCGCGCAAACGGTAGCCACCGGAATTATGGCACGTGATGCTGCCAGCGCTGACTGCAACTCGATTACGGCAGTATTCGTGAAAGTGCGGTCCGTGTCCTGCAAGGCCTTTGCCGCCGCGAACTTCCTGAAGAACTCGCCATTTGCAAGCAGCCCGGCGCGTACCGCGTATTTCGATACCAGTTCGGCCTCATCGATCATTTCGTCGACGACATGCTTCGATGGGGGGCTCTCCCGGCGTTTCCAGAAGGCAAGGCGATGCCAAATCCTAGGGGGATCTCCCTGCATCGGCGCTGGCTGGGAATCCAACGGCATCCCTTTTGATCCTCCTAGCCCAGCACACCGGAAACAAAGCCATAGGGCCCGGGACAGCCGCAGGGATTTCCCGGCGGTCCCGGTGGGTTGGCGCAACACCAGAATGTGGGAGTGAAGCAGATCGTGCCTGGCTGGTGTGGTGGCACCTGAGCAAGCGCCGAACGTGTAAGTGCAGCCACAACCCCGAAAGTCAGCAGGATTGCGAGCCTAAGCTTCACCGACGGCATCAAGCCCTCCCCGGTCGCTTAATATCTAAAGTTGCATATCTACARTCATACAATCAAAGATAGCATCTCGCAATCGCCCTGCTGAATGGTTTGGCAAGGAAGGATCGTGGCTGGAATATTAAAACGGGCCGCCTCGGAAAACCGCGGCGGCCGCACCTTGTGAGCTGCCTCAGAAAATCGCGTTCACCGGCAATCCCAGCGCCATGGCGCCGGCATAATGCGCTTGCGGGCCGGCCTGGAGCGGGTGGAAGCGTGCGCCCTGCATGTCGCGGAAGCGGCGTTCGAGCCCCTTTTCGCGGTAGAAGGACGAACCGCCGGCAAGCTCCATCGCAAGGTCGACGACCTCGAGCCCATGACGCGCGACCAGCGAACGGCCCATCATCACGTCGTTGACGCTTTCGGTCGAGGGCGTGTTGCGCTCGACAGCCTCGACCATTGAACGATGGGCAAGCTGGGCGGCACGCAATGCCGTGTCCATCCGCCCGGCGAGGTTGAGCACGCCCTCGCTTTCAGGCTTCTTCTTCGCGATCTCGATGGCGATGTCGCGCGCGCTTTCGGCGACGCCGAGATAGACGGCGTAAATCAGCGGGAAGGCGATGGTTGCGATGATCTGGAACACCGGGTGCCATAAACGCGGCTGCCGGGAGAAGCTGACCGCGGTGTCGGGCACGAAAAGCCCGTCGATGACGACATCGTTGGAACCCGTGCCGCGCATGCCAAGCGTGCGCCAATTGTCCATGACGCTGACTTCGGGCGCCCGCATCGGCACGCCGAAATGGATGACATGCTCCTTGCCGTCTTCGCTTTGGTGGATCGCACCTGTCATCAGGATGTCGCCGGCAATCGCGCCCGAGGTGAAGACCTTGCGCGCGGTGATGCGGTAGCCGCCATCGACCTTTTCGGCCTTGCCCGAACCGCCGATCCAGTCGGACCCGCCGCTGGACAAAAGGATCAGGTTTTCGGCCGCGACCCGCTTGAGCAGCGGCTCGACGGCAGCGACGTTCTGATGGCGCCAGCGCCAGGCGGGTATCGCCACCTGATGCGTGTGCATGGCAAAGGCGAGTGCGGTCGAGCCGCAGGCCCGCGCCATGATCCGCAGCATTTCGCAAAGTTCGGGGGTTTCAGCACCACCGCCGCCGAATTCAAGCGGAACGGCCGCCTTGACGAGGCCGGCCTCTTTCAAAAGCACGTAGTTTTCGGCAACGAAGCGGTCGCTTTCATCGAACTTCCGGGCCCGTTCGGCGAGAGCGGGCGCCAGCTCATGCGCGGCACCTATGACGTCGGCCGGCATGACGCCTGTCACACCGGCAGTTGCCAGCGCAGCGTTTTCAAGACTTCTCATCAAGTCGTCTCCTGGTTGACCGGCAGGTCGGGCGGAAGCATCTTCCCAGGAAGCGCTACGGTCCAGTTCAGGAACTGAACCGGTGCGCAAAAGCAGCTTTTGCGCTACAATGGCACAGTCCCAGCTGGTGATGCAGATGAGCGATCGCGGCGGATACAGCCAATTTTGTCCTGTTTCGATGGCGTCCGAGGTGCTTTGCACGCGCTGGACGACGCTTGTCGTGCGCGAAATGCTGATGGGTTCGAGCCGTTTCAACGACTTGCGGCGCGGCGTGCCGAGAATGTCGCCGGCATTGCTGTCCAAGCGGCTGAAGGAACTGGAGCGCGCCGGCGTGGTGATCGCCGACCGAGGTGCCGGCGGCAGCGTCGAATACCGCCTCACCGAAGCAGGTGAGGATCTGCGCCCGATTATCCTTGGCCTTGGCGACTGGGGCCATCGCTGGGTCGAATCCCAGCTAACCCTCAGAAATCTCGACCCTTCCCTGCTGATGTGGGACATGCGCAGGAACCTCAATCCGCAACCGCTGCCACCGAGGCGCTGCACGATTCACTTTCTGTACCCCGAATTGCCGCAGGCACAGCAGAACTGGTGGCTGGTGGTCGATGACGGGGCGGTTGACCTGTGCAATTCCGATCCGGGCTTCGATGTCGACCTCAGGGTCATGGGCTCCTTGCGCAGCATGACTTCGGTGTGGATGGGCCTGAGCGGCCTGCGCCAGGAAATCGATTCCGGGCAGCTGGAACTCGATGGCGACGACAAGATTGCACGCGCCATGCAGGCCTGGCTCGGCCTCAGCACCTTCGCGTCGGTGGCGCGGCGCGTGCCCTAGCTCCGCGCCCAGGCCTGGTACTCCTGCATCAGCGGCTCAAACTCCTCCATCGCGGGGAATTCCGGGAAGCTTCTGACAGCGCCTGTTTCGGCGAAGGAAAGCTTTGTTTTCGTACAGGTTTCCATGAACGGCCGGAACCAGGCTGTCTCCTCCAGCATTGTCGGCCGCACATTGACGAACCCGTCGACACCCTCGATGCGGGTGAACATCCATGTCTTGCAATGATCGCAGAAATGATGGTGCAGCTCCCGGCCATGCAGGCCGCCGATGACGGTCTCGCCCTTGGTGACCGCGAACCCGTCGGCCGGCACCATCGCCGTCAGCGAGTAGGCCGAAGATGACATTTTCTGGCAGCCCGGGCAGTGGCAGGCGGCGGTGGCGATGGGTGGCTTCGACACCTCGATCTCGACCCGGCCGCAGCGGCACACGCCTTTGAGCGGAAGCGGAATGGACGACATTGCTGGCTCCTTATCTGACACGCCGCGATCATGCGATCCCGGCGCGTCGACGCATAGGGCCAGCCCACGTTCAAAACAGCTGGTACTGGAACACAAGCGCTGGTGCCCCTCCCCCTCATTGGTCGGGAGAGAGGCTTTTCGGGACGCTATCAGGCGGCGACCAGTTGCCGCGCGTTGAGCAGTTCTACACAGGCATGGGCCGCTTCCTTGCCCTTGACCTTGAAGTGGTCGAAGAAGAAGCGGTGATGCTCGGCGCTATCGTGGTAGTTGTGCGGTGTCAGCACCGCCGACAGCACCGGAACGCCGGTCTGAAGCTGCACGTTCATCATGCCGTCGAGCACCGCCTGCGCCACGAATTCATGGCGGTAGATGCCGCCATTGACGACAAAGGCAGCGCCGAGGATCGCGGCATAACGACCGGTCTCGGCAAGCGTCTTGGCAAATAGCGGGATTTCGTAGGCGCCGGGCACGTCGAAGATGTCGACGGCGATGCGGCCGCCGCCCAGCGTCTCGATGTCGGCGACGAAGGCATTGACGCATTGGTCGACGATGTCGGCATGCCAACGTGCACGGATTACGGCAACGCGGCGGGTAGAAAAGTCTTTCGGGGATTGCTGATTCATGGGTCCATCCTTCCGTTTCGAACCAGAATCAGGACGCACGAGACGGAATCCCGGCGGCTCGCGCCACCGCTTTCCCGTTCGTTCTCTTCCATCCGGACTATGACCGTCGGCTCCGGAATCACACCGGATCTGCTGACCCTTCCCCTTCGGGAAGGCGCTCGCGGGCTTGGGTCCGAGAACCCTTACCGCCGGTGGGGACTTTCACCCCGCCCTGAGAACATTGACGCCTCCGATATGGCGGCGGCGAAGCGGTCTGTCAATCACAGGAATAATAGTTTCAGCGAACTGGCCGGGCCGGGTTGCCGACCACGGTTGCATTGGCTGGCACATCCTTCGTGACCACAGAGCCCGCGCCGACAATGGCGTTGTCGCCAATGGTGATACCGCCGAGCAGGATGGCACCGCCGCCGATCCAGACATTTTCGCCGATCGTCACCGGCCGGCCGATCTCAAGGCCGGCGCGCCTCTCAGCAGCACCCTTGTGATGTTCCGGGCAATAGATCTGCACGTTGGGTCCGAGCATCGCCGCCTTGCCGATGCGCACCGGCGCGGTGTCGAGAATGGTGCAGCCGGCATTGATGAACACGCCGTCGCCAAGATGGATGTTGAAACCGTAGGCACAGTGGAACGGCGCTTCGATGCGAGTTCCCTCTCCTGCCGACCCGAGCAATGCCTTGAGTTTGGGCGCGATGTCGCCGCGTTCAGCCGGCGACAGCGAGCGGTGCTCGAACACGGCATCGGCCGCCACGGCACGCATGGCGTCGAGTTCCGGGTCGACGCAGTTGTACTACTCGCCCGCAGCCATCTTTTGGCGTTCGCTCAAAGCCATGACCCGATCCTCTATGTTGGCTCAAAGCCAGATCACAGAAGCGCCGCGCTGCAAAGGCCACCACTGGCCAAACAGGCTGGCTGTGCTAGCCTGACGAACTGGCGGCGAGCCGGCAACTGGCGGACCACATGAGCACTTTCGGACCAGCTTCATCCAAGGGGGACAACGGATGATCTACCTGCTCGCGCTTCTCATCGGACTTATTGCTGGCTTGAGAGCCATGACCGCGCCTGCGGCGGTCGCCTGGGGCGCATATCTCGGCTGGCTGCCGCTCGCCGGCACCTGGGCCAGCTTCATGGGCCACTGGATAACGGTAGCGATCTTCACCGCGCTTGCGCTCGTCGAACTCGTCACCGATCAATTGCCCTCGACGCCAAGCCGCAAGGTGCCGCAGCAGTTCGGCGCGCGTATCGTCATGGGTGCGTTCTGCGGCGCGATCCTCGGCACCGCCGGCGGCGCGATGATCGGCGGGCTGGCCGCCGGCGTGATCGGCGCGATCCTCGGTACGCTCGGAGGCGCCGAAGCACGGGGCCGTCTCGCGGCAGCCTTCGGCAAGGACTTGCCGGCCGCGCTCATCGAGGACGTCGTCGCCATCTTGGGCGCGCTGTTGATCGTGAGTGCCGTGATATGAGCGCCGCGCAGAAGTTCGACGCCATCATCATCGGCGCCGGACAGGCCGGGCCGCCCCTGGCCGGACGGCTGACGGCGGCTGGCCAGACGGTGGCGCTGGTCGAGCGCAAGCTGGTCGGCGGCACCTGCGTCAACACCGGCTGCAAGCCGACAAAAACAATGGTTGCAAGCGCTTATGCCGCGCATCTCGCCCGCAATGGCGCCGACTATGGCGTTTTGTCGGGCGGGCCGGTCAGCGTCGACATGAAGCTGGTGAAGGCGCGCAAGGACAAGGTAACCGTCGATTCCCGCGACAGCCTCGAAAGCTGGATCGCCGGCATGAAGGGCTGCACGCTCTATCGCGGCCACGCCCGTTTCGAAGGGCCGCACGAGGTGCGCGTCGGCGACACCTTGCTGCAGGCGACACGCATTTTCCTCAATGTCGGCGGCCGCGCCAACATTCCCGACATGCCCGGTGTCAACGACATCGACTACCTGACCAACACCTCGATGATGGAAGTCGACTTCCTGCCGAACCACCTCGTCGTTGTCGGCGGCAGCTATATCGGGCTCGAATTCGCCCAGATGTTCCGCCGCTTCGGCTCCAAGGTGACAGTGGTGGAGAAGGGTCCGCGGCTGGTTTCGCGCGAGGACGAAGACGTATCCGAAGCGGTGAAGGGCATTCTGGAGAACGAGGGCATCGCGCTCAGGCTCAACGCCGAATGCATCAGCTTTGCCCGCCACGCCGATGGCGTGACGGTGGGCGTTGACTGTACCAGCGGTGACCGCGCCGTCGTCGGTTCGCATGTGCTTTTGGCCATCGGCCGCAAGCCCAACACTGACGACCTGGATCTCGACAAGGCCGGCGTCGAATTGGACAAGCGCGGATATGTCGTGGTCGACGATCAGCTCCGAACGAGCGTGCCGCATATATGGGCAATGGGTGACTGCAACGGCAAGGGAGCCTTCACCCACACCTCCTACAACGACTTCGAGATCGTTGCGGCGAACCTGCTCGACAACGACCCGCGCAAGGTTTCCGACCGCATCGAGGCCTATGCGCTTTACATCGACCCGCCGCTCGGTCGCGCCGGCATGACAGAAACGGTTGCACGCAAATCCGGCCGCAAGGTGCTGGCGGGCGAACGTCCTATGACACGCGTCGGGCGCGCGGTCGAAAAAGGCGAGACGCAGGGTGTCATGAAGATCCTGGTCGACGCCGACACCAGGGAAATCCTTGGCGGCTCGGTGCTGGGCACAGGCGGCGACGAGGCGATCCATGCGGTGCTCGACCTGATGTATGCCAAGGCGCCTATCGAAACGCTGCAACGCGCCGTCCACATCCATCCGACGGTGTCGGAACTGTTGCCGACAATCGCCATCGAGCTGAAACCGCTGACCTAAAACTATTCGAAGGCCGCCCTCGCCTTGGCCTCCAGCCATTCGGCCATCTGCCGGTAAGGCACCGGGCCATAGCTGATGCGTCCGACGCCAAGCTCGGCCAGCTTCGCCTTCGCAGGCACATGCGCCAAAGCGATGATGTTGACCGGCAGCGAAACGGACTTGCACAGCCTGCCGATCAGCTTCTCGTCGCCGAGGCCCGGCGCGAAGAAACCGTGCGCGCCGGCTTTTGCATAGGCCTCCGCCCGTTCGGTCGCGGCATCGGCCAGAGCGTCGTTGTGTTCGTCGGGCTTGGCCTTCAGGAAGATGTCGGTGCGGGCGTTGATGAAGGCGGGGATGCCGGATGCGTTGACGGCGTCTGCCGCCGCGGCGATCCGCTTTACCTGGACGGCGATGTCGTGCAGGCCGCTGCCGCCGACGATCTGGTCCTCGAAATTGAAGCCGACCACGCCTTCCGCCAGCGCCCGCGTCACCGTGGTGGCGACGGCTTCGGGCTCGACGCCATAGCCGCCTTCGAGGTCCATGGTGACGGGCAGGTCGACAGCGGCGACAATGCGGCGGATGTTGTCGAGTGCGAGTTCGAGCGGGATCTTCTCGCCGTCGGCAAAGCCGAAGGCAGTCGCCACCGGCGCGCTTCCCGTGGCAATCGCCTTCGCGCCCGCCTTGGCAATGATCACGGCACTACCGGGATCCCAGGCATTGTAGAGAACCACCGGATTGCCCTTCACATGCAGGGCATGGAAGGTCTTCGCCTTGTCGATCTGGCTGGTCATGGATTTGTCCTCCTGAACGTGGTGGGCAACCTAGCAGGGCAACGCGTCTCCGCCATGGCGCAGAACGCGATATCACGGCGGCCAGAGGCGCAGGTGCGCAACCACTATTCTGGTCGGGACGGGAGCGGCAGTTGCCATGCCGTGAGGCCGAAGCTGCTGTAAGGTCGAAGACAAGTGAGCGATCGCAACCCTTTGTCGGATCTAAACTCGTTCAGCCTATGTCGGGATCGGCCGCCAGCAAGCGCTCTTCGAGTCGTGTGAGCATGCTGTTGGCGATCTTCAATTCACCAGCATCCTCGCCGGCCAGAAGCTCGGTGCGCAATTGCTCGAGAATGCGCTCGATCTCATCGACCCTGACACGGCCGGCATCGGTCAGCGACAGTATTTTCGCACGCCGGTCGCCGGGGTCGCCGCTTCGGGTGATCAGGCCATCGGCGACCAGAAGATCAACGATGCGGACCAGCGACGGCCCCTCGAAACCGAGATGATCTGCAATCAAACCCTGGCGGATGTTGTCGCCCAGTCGCGACAGCGCGACGAGCGGCATGGCGGTGGCGTGCGAAAGCCCGCAATCGTCGAGCGCGCGGTCAGCGGCACGCCGCCACAACCGGGCGACGGAAAGCAGGCTCTTTCCGAAATTGGCTTGGTCAACGGCCCTATTGGACATTCGAAAAGGATAACATACTATCTATTAGGATGCGATCAGATTCTTGGAACGCGCATCGTGCCGCCGAAGGTCGAATTCAGGCTTTCGGGCCGATGCGTAGGCCGCCAAAGGCGGCGCCGGTTCTGTGCGGACGCAAGGCGAGGACACGCCCGCAGAGTACCGGCATGACGATCGCAACTGCCGTCGTCCAAAAGGGCTACGGTGACGTGTTCAATCTTCGCAGGTAATCAAAATGGCAGCACAACGGACAAGCGGAGGCAGCGGCTGCTGGCTCCTGGTTCTATTTGGCCTGCTCATGGTCATCATCGGCGCGCCGCTCGTTTATGGCGGCGTCCAGCTGATTGGCCTGGGCGGCTCCTGGTATTACGCAATCGCCGGTCTCGGCGTCATGGCCTCCGGCATCCTTTATGCAATGCGCCGCAAATCAGGTCTGTGGCTTTACGCCATCGTGTTCCTGGCGACCATCGCATGGGCGCTGTGGGAATCCGGCCTCGAATTCTGGCCGCTGGTGCCGCGACTTGTGGCGCCGGCTGTCATTGCAATCCCGGCGCTGCTGCTGGCACCGCTGTTTGGCTCGGGCAAGCGTACGCCGTTCGCGCTCGCTGGCCTTTTGGTGGCGGCACTTGCCGCGACCGGCATCTACGCCTTCACCCCGCATGATGTGACGCGCAACGAATTTGCCAAGGCTGACCCCGCGCCTTCAGTCCCCCCAGCCGCTGCAAGCGCCACCGACTGGCGCTACTACGGCCGCACGCCTTCGGGCACGCGCTACGCCCCGATCGACCAGATCAACACCACCAACGTCGACAAGCTCGAGGTTGCCTGGACGTTCCGTTCCGGCGACACGCCTGTTGGTACCGGCCAGGACCAGAGCACGCCACTTTTCGTCGGCGACACGCTCTACACCTGTTCGCCCACCAACATCGTCCATGCCCTGAACCCTGATACGGGCGAGGTGAAGTGGAAGTTCGACGCCAAGGCCAAGTCGCCGCTGTGGCAGCGCTGCCGTGGCGTGAGCTACTATGAGCCGGCTCCGGTTCAGGCTGAAGCTCCGGCTGACACCACAACGGCGCCTGCCGATGGCACCGCAGTTCCGGCAGCTCCGGTTGTCGCAACTTCGAACGCCTGTGCTGCTCGCATCGTCATGACCACCATCGACGCGCGCCTGATCCAGCTCGACGCCAAGACCGGCGAGTTGTGCCAGGACTTCGGCAATGGCGGCATTGTCGATCTCAAGCAGGGCATGGGCGAGATCAAGGACGGCTTCTATTTCCAGACCTCCGCCCCCACCGTCATGCGCGACCTGATCATGGTCGGCGGCTGGGTGTGGGACAACGTCGAGACCGGCGAGCCTTCGGGTGCTGTCCGTGCTTTCTCGGCCCGCACCGGCGAACTGGTCTGGGCCTGGGATCTCGGCAATCCCGCCATCACCAAGCTGCCACCGGAAGGCGAAAGCTACACGCGCGGCACGCCAAACGTCTGGTCGACCCCGGCCTATGACGATGCGCTCGGCCTCGTCTACCTGCCCACCGGCAATGCAACGCCCGATTTCTGGGGCGCGCACCGCAGCAAGGCGGCCGAGGAATACAGTGCTTCGGTCGTGGCGCTGGACATGGAAACCGGCAAGGAACGCTGGAAGTTCCAGACCGTGCATCACGACATCTGGGACTACGACGTGCCCGCCCAGCCGGCACTCTACGACGTGCCGGACGGCAAGGGCGGCAACACCCCTGCCCTGATCCAACTGACCAAGCGCGGCCAGATCTTCATGCTCGACCGCCGTGACGGCAAGCCGATTGCCGAGGTTGAGGAAAAGGCTGTGCCGCAAGGTGCCATGGAAGGCGACTTCACAGCGCCGACCCAACCCTACTCGGTCGGCATGCCTTCGATCGGCACCGAGCCGCTCAGCGAGGTCAGGATGTGGGGCGCGACGCCCTACGACCAGCTCTACTGCCGCATCGAGTTCAAGAAGCTGCGCTACGACGGCGAATTCACCCCGCCCAGGACCGACCGCAGCCTGCTTTATCCGGGCTACTACGGCGGCATGAACTGGGGCAGTGCGGCAATCGACGAGGCGCGTGGCCTTCTGATCGTCAACGACATCCGCATGCCGCAGTTCGTCCAGCTCATCCCCCGCGAGCAGGCCGACAACTATGGTGGCTCGGCGGCGCATGACGGCCTGTCACAGCAGAAGGGTACGCCCTATGGCGCACTCAAGAACGGCTTCATGTCGCCGCTCGGCGTGCCTTGCCACGAGCCTCCCTACGGCACCATCAGCGCCGTCGACCTGAAATCGCGCACGCTTCTCTGGCAGGTGCCGGCCGGCACGCTGCAGGATACCGGGCCGATGGGCATGAAGACAGGGCTGCAGATCCCGATCGGCATGCCGACTCTGGGCGGACCAATGGCGACATCGGGCGGCGTCGTCTTCTACGCCGGCACGCAGGACTATTATCTGCGCGCGCTTGATGTCGAGACCGGCCAGGAGCTGTGGAAGGGCCGCCTGCCCGTCGGCGCCCAGGCGACGCCGATGACCTATGTTTCGCATGAAAGCGGAACCCAGTACGTCGTCATCTCGGCCGGCGGCGCGCGTCAGTCGCCCGATCGCGGCGACTATATCGTCGCCTACAAGCTGCCGAAGCAGAACTGAGCTTCGACTGCATCGACATCGGACGGGGCGCCTTCGGGCGCCCTTTCTCTTGAAAGCTCAGGCGGCGGAAACGCGCCTTATCGGCAGGCGCCAGCCGAGCTTGACGCCCAGCGTCGCAACCGCGATCAAGGCCATGCCGACGCCTTGGGCGACGCCGATCGGATGGCCGTAGATCGCCCAGTCGATGATGATGGCGACCACGGGATAGATGAAGGTGAGCACGCCGATGACCGGCGTCGTCAGCTTGGGATAGGCCGAAAACATCATGACGTAGGCGATGCCGGTGTGCAGCACGCCGATACCGACCAGCCAGCCCCAGGATGCGAGGGGAATGTGGCCGGAAAAATTGGCGAAGGGCGCGAGCATGACCACGCCGACCGCCGTCTGGCACAGGACGGTGATCTCCGGCCGCTGCTCCCCGAGCCCCTTGGCGAGGATCGTCACCACCGCGTAGAGGAATGCCCCGCCGATCGCCATGGCGATGCCGACTGCCCAGGCTGACGTGACCGGGGTGGCGGAGACGACAAGGCCACTCGCCAGCACCACACCGATGAAGGCCGCGGCCATCCAGACAATTTGGTCGGCGGTGATGCGCTCCTTGAGGAACAGCACGCCGATCAGCACGACGAAGAACGGCTGGATGTGGTAGACGATGGTCATCACCGCGATCGAGGTCTTGGCGAAACCGGCGAAAAACGCCGTCCAGCTCAACACCATGCAGACGCCGCAAAACCCTGCCCGTGCGATGCGTGCCCATGACAATGACCGATCGGAAAGATAGCCGCGGAGCAGGCACCAGGCCCCGAGAAACAGCGCGCCGAATGCGCAGCGCCAGAACACTGTGGTGACCGGGTCGAGCCCAGCTTCGGTGACAAACGCACCGACAGTGCCGGCAATCGCCATGGCAACGGCAAGGCTCAAGGCGGGAAAGCGGGGCGCGTCGGTCATGCAAATATTCCGGGATGCAGTGGTGCCCCAGAAAGCCAGTATTGACTGCTTCATTCAAACGAATAGATTTGCAAAACCCTATTCGAAACGCTGATACCGCCATGGCCATGCCGCTCGATCTCGACCTGCTCAGAACCTTTGTCGCGGTCGCCGACAGTGGCAGCTTCTCCCATGCCGCATCGCGTGTCGGCCGCAGCCAGTCGGCCATCAGCATGCAGATGCAGCGGCTGGAGCAGGCGGTCGGCAAACAGCTTTTGATCCGCGGTTCACGCGCAGTGACCGCCAACGCCATCGGCGAAGAGCTGCTGGTCTACGCGCGCAGGCTTTTGAAACTCTCCGATGAGGCCTGGGCCAGCGTCACTCGGCCGGAAGAAGCCGGCAACGTGCGCCTCGGCGTGCCCGACGACTATGCGGCGTTCCTGCTGCCGTCGGTGCTGTCGCGATTTGCAGCTGCCCATCCGCTGGTGAATGTTGAACTGATCTGCGAGCAGTCGACCTCGCTGGTGAAGACCTTCGCCGACGGCAAGCTCGATCTCGCCATCATCCCGCGCGGACCGGAGCAAGCAATCGAGGTACTGCAACGTGAGCGGCTCGTCTGGGTCGCCTCACCCAACCATGTCGCCTGGGAGATCGATCCCCTGCCCGTCGCGCTGTTTGAACCCGGCTGCGTTGCGCGCCGCAGCGTGTTGCAGGTGCTGGGTGCCGCCGACCGGTCGTTCCGCAGCACCTATTCCAGCGCCAGCCTGCTTGGGCTGATCGCAGTCGTGCAGGCGGGGCTCGCGGTCGCCGGTCTTGCCCAGCGCAGCGTGCCGCCTTCGCTGCGCATCATCGGTGAAAACGAAGGGCTGCCGGCACTGCCGGAGATGGAAATCGGCATCCTGCGCAATCCCCAATCGGCCAATGCCGCGGTCGAACGCCTCTATGACTTCCTTCGCCGCGACCTGACGCAGCAATCCTGACCTGCCGCATGGCTGCCATGCGGCCAGCGCATCGCTGCATTGCAGCAACGTCGCTTGTGCGTCGGCAGATGAAGGGGAAAAGTAAATCTAAATCGTTTCAGCTCTCCTTCGAGTCCGCCCATGCCCTTGCCGATCTTCGCTCTGGCCGTTGCATCCTTTTGCATCGGCACCACCGAATTCGTCATCATGGGGCTGTTGCCGGAAGTCGCGGCCGACCTTGGCGTGTCGATCCCGGCGGCAGGCCTTTTGGTCACCGGCTACGCRCTCGGCGTGGTCATCGGCGCACCGATCATCGCCATCGGTACGGCAAGGCTGCCGCGCAAACCGGTGCTGATCGGGCTTGCAATGCTGTTCGTGCTCGGCAATCTGCTTTGCGCCATCGCCCCCACCTACTGGACGTTGATGGCCGCCCGCGTCATCACCGCCTTCGGCCACGGCGCCTTTTTCGGCATCGGCTCGGTGGTGGCGGCGAGCCTTGTGCCCAGGAACCAGCGTGCCAGCGCCATCGCGTTGATGTTTGCCGGCCTGACGCTCGCCAACATTCTGGGCGTTCCCGGCGGCACCGCACTTGGTGAGGCCTATGGCTGGCGCATGACCTTCTWCGCTGTCGTTGTCATCGGGTTGATCTCGGTCGCAGCGATTGCCTTTCTGGTACCGGCAGGTGTCGCACCTCCCGGCAAGGGCGGGATCGCGGGCGAGGTCAAGGTGCTGGGCAAGCTCCAGGTGTGGCTGGCGATGATCATCTCCGCACTCGCCTCGGGCAGCCTGTTTGCCGTCTTCACCTACATCAAGCCGATCCTCACCGACGTCACCGGCGTATCGGTGGATTCGGTGACCTGGATCCTGCTTTTGTTCGGCGGCGGCATGACCATCGGCAACATCATCGGCGGCAAGCTCGCCGACTGGAAGCTGATGCCGACGGCCCTTGGAGCGCTGATCGTCATGGCGGCGATCCATGTCGCCTTCGCTGCCTGGAGCACGAGCGCGCCACTGGCGATCCTGCTTGTCTTCATGTGGGGCGTCATCACCTTCGTCATCGTGCCGCCGATGCAGATGCGCGTCGTCGAGACCGCCTCGGAAGCGCCGAACCTTGCCGCGACGCTCAACCAAGGCGCGTTCAATGCCGGCAACGCCGCCGGTGCCTGGATTGGCGGTGCCGCCATTTCCTGGGGCGTGAGCTACGCCGACCTGCCGCTTGTCGGTGCGGCGATCGCGCTTTGCGCCTTCGGCGTGGCGCTATTGTCCTTCACACTCGACAAGCGTGACGCAATCGAGCAAGCCGCATGACGCTTTATCGATTGTCAGCACTTCGCCGCTGCTGTAGCCACGGCGGTGATGGTTCCTGATGCCTGACTCGGGCAACGGGATTAAATGGGAACACGGTGAGACGTCGCTCGACGCGAAACCGTGGCTGCCCCCGCAACTGTGAGCGGATAGCAATTCGGAGACATGCCACTGGCCGCGAGGCCGGGAAGGTTCCGAGGCGCGATCACCCGCGAGCCAGGAGACCTGCCATCATCTGTGCAATTCAAACCGGCCGGGGTGTGCCGTGGAGATGATGATGATGGCGATTGCCTATTCGATAGGTTTCGGTTCGCTGATCGGATCGTTCCGCCTGCTCCGTGCTTTCACGGAGAAAAGGCATGCTCGACCGTGTTCATGCGGCTAGCCGTCTCGTCGGCGACACTCCAGCTGAGCTTGAAATCGATGCCGTATGCTGGGGACCTCGTCCCTCGCACCAGATCCTTGCACCCGTAAGCATCCGCGTCGCACCCGGCGAGTTGCTGGCAATCGTCGGGCCGAATGGTGCTGGCAAATCGAGCCTGCTGCGCTGCCTCTATCGCTATCATCGCCCGAGCGGCGGAACTGTCAGGCTCGACGGCACCGACATATGGAAGATTAAGCCGCGCGATTGCGCCCGCCGCATCGCAACCGTCCTGCAGGAACCGGCTTCCGACTTCGGCCTGACGGTGGCCGAGATCGCCGAGCTTGGCCTGACACCGCATGCGACAGGCATGCGGACCGGCGACGATGATTATGCGCAGGTTGAGGCAGCACTGGCGCTCTTCGGCCTGACCAAGCTTGCCGCGCGCGATTTCGGCTCGTTGTCGGGCGGCGAAAAGCAGCGCGTGATGATTGCGCGTGCGCTGGTGCAGCGGCCCGACCTTCTGATCCTCGACGAGCCGACCAACCATCTCGACATCCGCCACCAGCTCGAAGTGCTCGAACTACTGCGCACGCTCGGCTGCACGGTCATTGTGTCGCTGCACGACCTCGCCCTTGCCTCGGCGCATGCCGACCGCGTGCTGGTGATGGATGGCGGCCAGGCCGTTGCCGCGGGCAGCCCCACCGACATCCTGACGCCCGAACGCATCCGCGAGAGCTTTTCGGTCGGAACCACGCTCGACAGCCATCCCGTCACCGGGCGGCCCCGCTTTTCCTTCCATCTCGAACGCTGAACCCAACAAACCACTCAAGGAGCCACCATGCGCCGACTTCCCCTTATCGCCGCGGCACTTTTCGCCGGCTGTGCCGCAGCCGCCGCAAGCAGCTTCCCGGTCACCGTCAAGACCTGCAACCGTGACCTGACCTTCGAGGCAGCCCCCAAGCGTGCCGTCTCGCATGACGTCAACCTGACCGAGATGATGCTGGTGCTCGGCCTTGCCGACAACATGGCGGGCTATTCCGGCATTTCGGGCTGGAAGACGCTGGATGAGAACGTGCGCAAGGGCGTTGGAGAGTTACCCGAACTCGCGCCGAAATATGTCACCAAGGAAGTGTTGCTCGGCGCCGAAGCCGACCTGTTCTTCGCCGGCTGGAACTACGGCATGAAGGTCGGCGGCGACGTCACCCCCGACACGCTTTCCCCCTTCAAGATCCCGGTCTACGAGCTGACCGAAAGCTGCATCTTCATCATGAAGAAAGACAAGTCTTCGCTGCGGGACATGTACACCGACCTGCTCAATCTCGGCGCCATCTTCGGCGTGCGCGAGAAGGCCGAAGCGCTGGTGGCCGGCTATGAGAAGGAGCTCGCCGACTTCCAGGCGACGCTGCCCAAGCTCGACAAGCCGGTGAACGTGTTCCTCTACGACTCCGGCGAGCAAAAGCCGTTCACTGCCGGCCGCTATGCGATGCCGACGGCCATCATCGAGGCCGCCGGCGGCACCAATATCGTCGACGACGTCGAAGCGAGCTGGACCGAGATCGGCTGGGAGCCGGTGATCGAACGTAATCCCGACGTCATCGTCATCGTCAATTACGGCGAGGTCACCGCCGATCAGAAGATCGCCTTCCTGCGCTCGAACCCGGCGTTCAAGGACATTGCAGCGGTCAAGAACAACCGCTTTGTCGTGCTCGAATACATCGAAGCAACGCCTGGGCCGCGCAACATCGCCGCGATCAAGCGCCTCGCCGAAGCCTTCAGGGCCAACTGAGCATGTCGCACCGCCATCTCGTCACCGGGCAGCGCCACGCCCTGATCCACGCCATGCCGGCCCTGGTCGCCGGGCTGGCGGTGCTACTGCTCTTCACCATGGTCGTTGCCGTCGGCGTCGGCGCGGTGGCGATACCGCTCGAAACGGTATGGGGAATCATTGCCAGCAAGCTCGTGCCGGGCAGCGTCGAGGTGGCCTGGTCGAGCGGCCGCGAGAACATCGTCTGGGACGTGCGCGCACCGCGCGCCATCCTCGGTGCCGCCGTAGGCGCCTCGCTGGCAATTGTCGGTGCTGCCTTGCAGTCGGTGACGCGCAACCCGCTCGCCGATCCGCATCTGCTCGGCGTCTCCTCCGGTGCCGCCTTTGGCGCGATCCTGGCGCTGTTGCATGCCGGCATGGTCTTCGGTGCGATCACCGTGCCGCTGTTTGCCTTCATCGGCGCGCTCGCCGCCACCTTCATGGTGCTGGCGGTGGCCAATCTGGCCCGCGTCCAGTCGGCCGGCCAGCTGATCCTGGCCGGTGTCGCCGTCAGCTTCATCATCTCGGCTGCCGGCAACATGTTGATCTTCATCGGCGATGCACGGGCTGCTCATGTCGCGATCTTCTGGATGCTCGGCGGCCTTGGTCTCGCCGAATGGACGCAACTCCCCTACCCCTTGATCGCGCTCGCCGCCGGCGGCGCCTATCTGCTGACCCAGACCCGCAAGCTCAACGCCATGACGCTCGGCGACGAGAGCGCAACAGCACTCGGCATCCCGGCGCGGCGGTTCCGCCTCGTCGTCTTCATCGTCTGCGCGCTGCTGACCGGCTGCGCGGTCGCCTATTCCGGCGTGATCGCCTTTGTCGGGCTGATGATCCCGCATGTCGTGCGCTTCATCGTCGGCGGCGACTATCGCCGCGTGCTGCCACTTTCGGCACTGGTCGGCGCTATTTTCCTCGTCGTCATCGACATGGCGGCGCGCACCGTAATGCCGCCGCAAGACATGCCCTTGGGCATCCTGACCGGGCTGATCGGCGGCGTCGCTTTTGTCGTGCTGATGCGGCGGCGCGTGGCTAGTTGAAGGGTACTTAGGAATGCGAAGCAACACGGCTCAAATCCAGTTGCGCCACCTCTTTTTAGCCGCTATGGATTCGCCATGAACACGACTTCGCTCCACAACAATTGGTGGCGGGCCAGCTGACAGCGGCCTCTTGAAGCGCGTGCGCGTGAAAATTGTGATGGCCGCAACGGGAATTCCGGGCGGCCATTTGCTTTTTTTAAACCACGCTCCGGAACCTCCCACGGCAAGAGATGGAGACGGGAATGACGTTGGAATTGCTTGAAAGCGGTGCCGAGCGCTATGTGACCTCAGGTGGTGTTGCCATCACCCGGCAACGCCACGAAACCGCTTATGCCGGGGCGATCGAGACCTATCTCGACGGGCTGAACAGCCGCCGTGGCGCCGTGTTTTCCTCCAACTACGAATATCCCGGCCGCTACACGCGCTGGGACACCGCCATCATCGACCCGCCTGTGGTGATTTCGGCACGCGGACGCTCGATGAAGATCGAAGCGCTCAACGCGCGCGGCGAAGTGCTGCTGCCGGTCATCCACGCTGCCCTTGCGCCGCTCACTGAGCTGGCCATCGGCGAAACGACAAAGCGCCTGATCAAGCTCGAAGTGGCAAAGCCTGGCCGCGTGTTTACTGAGGAGGAGCGCTCGCGCGTGCATTCGGTGTTCACCGTTCTGCGTGCGATAACTGCGTTGTTCAAATCGGACGAGGACAGCAATCTCGGCCTATACGGCGCCTTCGGCTACGACCTCGCCTTCCAGTTCGATCCAGTCGAACACAAGCTCGAGCGTAAACAGAGCCAGCGCGACCTGGTGCTGTTCCTGCCTGACGAGATCCTCGTCGTCGACCACTACTCGGCCAAGGCCTGGCACGACCGCTACGACTATTCCGGCGAAGGTTTTTCGACCGAAGGCATCGCTCGCGACAGCATTGAAGAGCCGTTCAAGCCTTCCGACCGCATTCCGCCGCGCGCGGACMACGAGCCGGGCGAATATGCCCAGCTGGTGCGCCGGGCGATGGACAGCTTCAAGCGCGGCGACCTGTTTGAGGTCGTTCCGGGCCAGATGTTCTACGAGCGCTGCGAGACGGCACCTTCGGAGATTTCGCGCCGACTGAAGGCGATCAACCCTTCGCCCTATTCGTTCTTCATCAATCTCGGCGAAGGCGAATATCTGATCGGCGCGTCGCCCGAAATGTTCGTGCGCGTCAATGGTCGCCGCGTCGAGACCTGCCCGATCTCGGGCACGATCAAGCGCGGCGACGATGCCATCTCCGACAGCGAGCAGATCCTGAAGCTGCTCAACTCGAAGAAGGACGAGTCGGAGCTCACCATGTGCTCGGACGTCGACCGCAACGACAAATCCCGCGTCTGCGAGCCCGGCTCGGTGCGTGTCATCGGCCGCCGCCAGATCGAGATGTATTCGCGTCTCATCCACACAGTCGACCACATCGAGGGCCGCCTGCGCGAAGGCATGGACGCCTTCGACGCCTTCTTGAGCCACGCCTGGGCGGTGACCGTCACCGGCGCGCCCAAATTGTGGGCCATGCGTTTCATCGAGCAGAACGAGAAAAGCCCACGCGCCTGGTATGGCGGGGCGATCGGCATGGTGCATTTCAACGGTGATCTCAACACCGGCATGACTTTGCGTACCATCCGCATTGAGGACGGTATCGGCGAGGTGCGCGCAGGCGCCACCCTGCTCTACGATTCCGTTCCCGAAGAAGAAGAAGCCGAAACCGAACTGAAGGCCTCAGCCATGCTTTCCGCCATCCGCGACGCCAAGACCGGCAATGCCCCCGGCAACGAGCGCACCACCGCCCGCGTCGGCGAAGGGGTGAAGATCCTGCTCGTCGACCACGAGGATTCTTTCGTCCATACGCTCGCCAACTACTTCCGCCAGACCGGCGCCGATGTCTCGACCGTGCGCTCGCCGGTGCCCGAAGAGATATTCGACCGGGTCAAGCCCGACCTCGTCGTGCTCTCGCCCGGCCCCGGCACGCCCAAGGATTTCGACACCGCGGCAACCATCAAGAAGGCGCGCGCCCGCGACCTGCCGATCTTCGGCGTGTGCCTTGGCCTGCAGGCGCTGGCCGAAGCCTATGGCGGCGAACTCCGGCAGCTCGCCGTGCCAATGCACGGCAAGCCGTCGCGCATCCGCATCTCCAAGCCGGGCATCATCTTCTCGGGCCTGCCCAAGGAAGTGACCGTCGGCCGCTACCATTCGATCTTCGCCGATCCAGTGCGCCTGCCTTCCGATTTCGTCGTCACCGCCGAGACCGAGGATGGCGTGATCATGGCGTTTGAACACAAGAAAGAACCGATCGCGGCGGTGCAATTCCATCCCGAATCGATCATGACGCTCGGCCACGACGCGGGCATGCGCATGATCGAAAATGTGGTTGCGCACATGCCGCGCAAGGCCAAGGACAAGGCGGCCTAGCGGCCGCCATCAGCGTCCAAGCCGACAGGAGCCAAAACAGAAAATGATGACGCAGACCCAAACGCAGGGCTCAGCCACGCGCAGCCAGCCATCTTCGGCCAAGCGGCGCGTTGCCAAGATCGCCTTCTGGTCGATCATCGTCGGCTCGGCCGTGATGGCGCTGAAGTTCGTCGCCTGGTGGCTGACCGGCTCGGTCGCGCTTTATTCGGACGCCCTGGAGTCGATCGTCAACGTCGTCGCCGCGATGGCCGCGTTCTGGGCAATCAAGGTCAGCCACAAGCCGGCCGACCTCGACCACCAGCATGGCCACCACAAGGCCGAATATTTCTCGGCGGTGCTCGAAGGCGTGCTCATCATCGTTGCCGCCCTTCTGATCCTGTTCGAGGTCTGGCGCAGCTGGGGCGTGCCGATGAATGCCCAAGAGCCTTGGCTCGGCCTCGGCATCAATGGCTTTGCCGCCGTCATCAATGCGTTCTGGGCCGGCATGCTGATCCGCGTCGGCCGCTCCGAGCGCTCGCCGGCCATGGTCGCCGACGGCCACCACATCATGACTGACGTGGTGACATCCGCCGGCGTGCTGATCGGCCTTGTCGGCGCCATTGTCACCGGCTGGACGATCCTCGACCCGCTGCTGGCGGTGATCGTGGCACTCAACATCTTGTGGCAGGGCTGGCACGTCATCAGTTCATCGATGGACGGGCTGATGGACCGCGCCGTAGAGCTCGACGAGCATATGCGCATCCGCGACATCATCTCGTCCAACTCCAAGGGCGCGATTGAAGTCCACGATCTCAAGACCCGCATCGCCGGCCGCGCCACCTTCATCGAGTTCCACCTGGTTGTCGATGCCGACATGAGCGTCGGCGAAAGCCATGTCATCTGCGACCGCATCGAGGATGCACTGCGGGAAGAAATCCCCTCGGTTCGTGTCATCATCCATGTCGAACCGGATGACGAAGCCAAGCTGCCCAAGGGCACGGTTGCGGTGCCCTTCGCTTGAACCCGCTGCCAGCCTTCCCGTTGTCAGGATGATGTCGGCAACGGCGCCGAAACAAGGGGCTGCCTCTGGACATTAGCCGCCGGCGCAAGCTCTATCCAGCCAGCGGACGGCGAGATGCGAGGTCTGACATGTACGGTCTGATAGGAAAGATGCGGGCGCAAGCCGGCAAGCGCGACGAACTGCTGGCCATTCTTCTTGGCAGCACCGGCGCCATGCCGGGTTGCCTGAGCTATGTCATCGCCAACGACCCGGCCGACGCCGACGCGATCTGGATCACCGAGGTGTGGGACAACAGCGCAAGCCACAAGGCGTCGTTACAACTGCCGGAAGTCCAAGCCGCGATCAAGCAGGCAATGCCGATGATCGCCGGCTTCGACTCCAGCACCGAGATCGAACCGGTCGGCGGCTTCGGGCTGCCAACGGCCTGAATGGCAAGCCTGGACGGCGCGTCGCCGAAAACGACACGCCGCCCGGCAAACGGATCAATCGATCTGGATGTTGGCGTCCTTGACCACCGGGCCCCACTTGGCGAGCTCGGCCTTGACGTGGGCTGCGAGTTCTTCCGGCGTCGAGCCAACGATCTTGGCGCTGAAGCCGTTCATCTTTTCGATCACAGCCGGGTCGGTCATGGCCTTGTTGGCCGAGGCGTTCAGCCGGTCGACGGCATCCTCGGGCGTGCCTGCCGGCGCAAACAGCGCATTCCAAGTGTAGGTTTCGTAGCCGGGAACGCCTGCCTCGGCGATCGTCGGCACATCGGGGAAGGACGGGGCGCGTTCGGCCGTCGTCACACCAAGCGCCCGCAGCGTGCCGCCCTTGATGTGCGACGACGAGGACGGCAAATTGTCGAACATGATCGGCACCTGGTTGCCGACCACGTCGTTCAGCGCCGGACCCGCACCTTTGTAGGGAATGTGCTGGATGCTGACGCCGGCCATCGCCTTGAACAGCTCGCCGGAAAGGTGCAGCGGCGTGCCGTTGCCCGACGAGGCATAGGAATATTTGTCGGGTTCGGCCTTCAGCAGCGCGATCAGTTCCTGCACGTTCTTGACCGGCAGCTGCGGATTGACGACCAGCACATTGGGAACGATCACCAGCAGCGAAACCGGCGTGAAATCCTTCTCCGGATCATAGGGCTTGGTCTTGAGGATGAGCGGGTTGAGCGCGTGCGTGGCGACCGTGCCCATCAGGATCGTGTAGCCATCCGGATCGGCCCGGGCGACGCGATCGGCACCAATATTGCCGCCGGCACCGGCGACATTTTCGACGACGACCTGCTGGCCAAGATCGTCCGACATCTTCTGYGCGATGATGCGGGCGACGACGTCGGTCGAGCCTCCGGCGGCAAAAGGCACCACCAGCGTCACGGTCCGGTCGGGGAATTGTTGGGCGAGGGCCTGCGGCGCCAGCGCCAGCAGGGAAACAGCGGAAAGCCCCAGCGCCAGTGTCGCGCGGCGCGTGAATTTCGAGATCATCAGTGCACTCCTCCACACATGTTCGGCAGTGCCTCCTCGCCTGCCATCGAGACCGGTGAACGTATGAGCTTTGCATACGCTGTCAATGCGACATTCGAGGTAGAAGATGCGGCGACCCTCGTTTGGTCCGCAGAGGCGATGGCATCACATTCACGCCTTGGCCCTTGCATTTTGCGCCCTGCAAGACTGACATCATCTGCCAAAAGCGTCTAAGACGGCGCCATGAAACCAGCCCCGCAGCCCGAAGCCCCGCTCACCAATACAAGACCCTGGCTGCAATGGCTCATGCTGCTGGTCTGTTCGGTGCTGCTGGCTGGCGTGCTCGAAATCGCGCATTTGCCCGCCGCCCTTCTGGTCGGGCCGATGCTGGTCGCCATCTTGCTCGGCAGCAACGGCGCAACGGTGCGCGTGCCCAAGCCGCTGTTCGTCTCGGCACAGGCGCTGATCGGCTGCCTCGTCGCCAGTTCGATCTCGACCGGCATCTTCACCACATTCGCCGCCGAATGGCCGCTGTTTTTGGGCGCGGCCGTCGCCACGGTCGCCGCCAGCAGCTTCCTCGGCTGGTTCATCTCGCGGCTGAAAGTGCTGCCGGGCACGACCGCAGTATGGGGCTCAGCTCCAGGTGCTGCCACCGCCATGGTGCTGATGGCCGATGCCTTCGGCGCCGACGCGCGGCTTGTCGCCTTCATGCAATATCTGCGCGTCATCATGGTCTCGATTGCCGCCGCAGTCGTCGCCCGGCTCTGGGTCGACACGTCAGGCGTCGAAGCGCCCACGCTCGAATGGTTTCCGACAATCGTCTGGCCGGCCTTCGGCGCGATGATCGGCGTCGCCGTAGTGGGCGGTACGATCGGATATCTCCTGCGTATCCCCTCGCCCTACTTCGTCGGCGCAATGATCGTCGGTGCGGTCGTGCATCTTGGTTTTGGTGTCGAGCTACAGCTGCCCGAATGGCTGCTCGCGCTTGGCTACACGCTGATCGGCTGGTCGATCGGGCTCAACTTCACCCGGCCGATCCTGCGCCATGCTGCGCGGGCCTTGCCGCAGGTGGTAGGCTCAATCGCGGCTCTGATGGCCTTTTGCGGCATGCTGGCCTTCGGGCTGCACACCATCCTTGGCGTCGATCCGCTGACGGCCTATCTCGCGACGAGCCCCGGCGGCATGGATTCCATCGCCATCATCGCCGCCGCCTCCAAGGACGTCGACCTGTCCTTCGTGCTGACCTTGCAAATGCTGCGCTTCATGATCGTGCTGATGTTCGGCCCGGCCCTGGCCAAGCTGGTCGCCAAGGCGATCAAGGATTAGACGTTTGCCGGCCTGACTGCGGCTCGGCCGTGCAGTTGTGCTGTCGCCACGCCGTCGGGCTTAGGCCGGTCACCCGCAGAAACTCGCGATTGAAATTCGACTTGGTGAGAAATCCGGCGTCGAACATGATCCGCGTCACCGGCTCGTCGGTCGACGTCAGCAGCCGGCGGGCCTCCTCGATACGGTGGTTGTTGACGTATTGCGACACGCTCATGCCGTGGATGCGGTTGATGGCAAGCGAGACCCGCCGCGCCGGCAGGTTGAGTTTCCTGGCGATGCGCCCAAGATTGAGGTCGACATCCCTGTAGAGGTGTTTTTCGCGCATCAGCGCATCGACAGACGCCGCGACGGCTGAATCCTCTTCGGTCGCCTGAGGCTCGTTGCTGCCTGACAAAGCGGGCTCCACCGTTCTGGCTCGCCATCGACGCAGCTCCGCCAAGGACCAGCAGAGCGATGACATTCGCGTAGCCGACAACAGCGCCCGAATACGCCCCACCAGTCCACTGCAGATCGAGGGTGATGATCACGTCGGTGACCGCAGAGCCAATGATCCAGAATGCAGTTACCAGCAGGGAGCGATAGGAAACGACCGAACCGTCGAGGCGCGAGGCAATGAGACCGTCAGGCCCATGCCGTGCCAGCCACAGCAGTGCTGTGCCGTAGGACAAAAAAACAATGGTGATCAGCGGACCGACCGGCTCGCGCCAGAAGATCAGCAGCACGAGCACAAGGCCGGCCGGCAGAAAATGCGGCCAGATCAGCGGTTTAGACGCTCCTGTTTGCTCGACTGCGAGGTTGCGGAAACTGATCCAGGCCAGGGCTGCGATGGTGACCGCGAGTACGGATTGAACGGGCAGGACCTCGCGCAGGTCGTAACCCCAACGCAGCCCAATCAATATGGACTGCAATGCATAGGCTGACATCAGCAGGATAAAATAGCGATTCTGCTCAAGGCCCGCCTCGCCCTGGCGCACCATGCGTACGAGCATGATGGCAAGCAGCAGCGCCACGACGAACGGCAGGGGAACAAAAATCATCGGGCACGCGGTCCATACGAAGCGGCAATTGCAGGTGAGAATGTCCTTTATCGCAATTGCGGTCGACCCGGATCGTGTTTGAGGTCGAGATAATCAGCATCCCGGAGCACCGATCAACGGCCGCCACTTCAGGCCGCAAAAACGATCGGAGTTTCAAAATGAAAAGCCAACTGCTCACACTGGTGATTGTTGCAGGCGCTGCCACCTTGCCGGCCAATGCCGCGGAATCGGCGAGGAAAACGCTCGACGTCTCCGCTATCACCGCAATTTCCATCATTGGCGACGCAAGCTCGGTACACATCACCACCGACGAGGCGCCATATCAAGCGAGCCTCGGCAGCCGCAGGAACGGGTGGTTGACGCAGTGGTATTCGAGCTGGTTCTTCAGCGATTGCCGCAATGCCAGCGAGATGCGCATCGAAGGCACGACGCTTTACGTCAATGTGCTTCCGCCTTCATGGATCGACCTGTCCGATTGTGTTGCCGCCATCAGCGCCAATGTGCCAAAACACAGCGCCGTCAGCATCGATCATGCCGCATTGCAGGCCATCCTCGCCGGTGAATTTGGCGCGGTTCGCATCGTAAGCAAGGCCGCCGATGTTTCGCTCGACGGCCGCGCCGAAAGCGTCGATTTGAAAGGCGAAGCGGTCAAGGCCCGCCTCAACTTCGCAACCCTCAGGCAGGACGAAACCGTCGACATCGATGCCAAGGCGCTCGATGTCTATCTTGGTTTCGGCAAGGGCGTGCCGATCAGCTATTCCGTCACCGCCGGGGCAGCGCTCGTCGACAGTGCCATCGTCAACACTCCAGGTGCCAAACCGGAAGTGCGCATCAAGAGCGACTTTGTCCGCGCGACGATACGCTGAGGCCTGCACTCGCTTGACGCGCGCCACCCTTGCGCGCCAAAGACGGCTCCTGTAAGAGAGCGGCCATGACTTCGCGCAAGATCAACAAAATCTCCCGTCCGGCCGCTTTTGCGGGCGAGACGCTGCGCGCGCTTTCTTCGGCTCTGCTTCTTCTCAGCCTTATCGGCGATCGCCGGGCTCGTTAAGGGAGCGTCCGGCGGTCGAATTGCCGCCGCGGCATTAGCTCCTTTACTCTTCACAACAGAACCCAAATTCTGATTTAAAACCGCTGAAGCGTGCGCGCCAAGTCGTGCATGGCGGCCAAGAGAACGAGACCGACAATGAGCAAGACCACCCACGCAGCCGATGCCGGCCGCAGCGCCGGCATGCCGACCGCCGCAGTGAAGTACCAAGCCTATCACAAGATCGACCTGCCCAACCGGACCTGGCCGTCCAAGACCATCGACAAGGCACCGATCTGGTGCTCGGTCGATCTGCGCGACGGCAACCAGTCGCTCGTCGACCCGATGGGCCATGACCGCAAGGCGCGCATGTTCCAGCTGCTGCTCGACATGGGTTTCAAGGAAATCGAGATCGGCTTTCCCTCGGCCTCGCAGACCGACTTCGATTTCGCCCGCTGGTGCATCGAAGAGGGCAATGTCGCCGACGACGTGTCGCTGCAGGTTCTCGTCCAGTGCCGCCCCGAATTGATCACCCGCACCTTCGAGGCGCTGCAGGGCGCGCATAAGCCGATCGTTCATTTCTACAATTCGACCAGCGAGTTGCAGCGTCGCGTGGTGTTTGCCAAGGATGTCGCCGGCATCAAGCAGATCGCCACCGACGCCGCCAAGATGATCACCGACATGGCGGCCAAGGCCGGCGGCGGCTATCGCTTCGAGTATTCGCCGGAAAGCTTCACCGGCACCGAACTCGAAGTCGCGCTCGAAATCTGCAACGCTGTCACCGAGATCATCAAGCCAACGGCAGACAACAAGCTGATCCTCAACCTGCCATCGACGGTCGAGATGGCGACGCCCAACATCTATGCCGATCAGATCGAGTGGATGTGCCGCAACCTCGACAACCGCGAGAACCTGATCATCTCGCTGCACCCGCACAACGATCGCGGAACCGGAATCGCGGCCACCGAACTCGGCCTGATGGCCGGTGCCGACCGTGTCGAAGGCACGCTGTTCGGCAATGGCGAGCGCACCGGCAACGTCGATGTCGTGACGCTGGCACTCAACATGTTCACGCAAGGGGTCGATCCCAATCTCGACTGTTCAGACATCGAGCGGATCAAGGAAGTCTACGAATATTCGAACCAGATGGTCATTCCCGAACGCCACCCCTATGTCGGCGAACTGGTCTACACCGCCTTCTCCGGCTCGCACCAGGACGCGATCAACAAGGGCATGAAGGCGATCAAAGTCGCCAACAAGCCGTTGTGGGAAGTGCCCTACCTGCCGATCGACCCGGCCGATGTCGGCCGCAGCTACGAGGCGATCATCCGCATCAACTCGCAGTCAGGCAAGGGCGGTATCGCTTATGTGCTCCAGGCCGATTATGGCCTCAACCTGCCGCGTTCGCTGCAGGTCGAGTTCAGCCAGGACATCCAGGCGATCACCGACACCGAAGGCAAGGAAGTCTCGCCCAAGCGCATCCATGAGCGCTTCCTCGAAGTCTATGTCGACCAGCCCGCCGCGCGCCTCAAGTTCGTCGACCACCAGACCTTCCCTGATCCTGTGATGAAGGGCCGCCGCGTCGTCGAAGCGACCATTGTCGACAACGGCAAGGAGGTGACGATCTCGGGCACAGGCAATGGCCCGATCGACGGTTTTGTCGACGCTCTTTCGCGTCACATCGGCATCGACCTTTCCGTGCTCGACTATTCCGAGCATTCGATCCAGCGCGGCTCGAACGCCTCGGCCATCTGCTACATGGAAGTGGAATATCCCGGCGGCCGCCTGTTTGGCGCCGGCATCAACACCAATATCGTGGCTGCCTCGCTTGAAGCGGTGGTTTCAGCGGCCAACCGCATCCTGTCGCGTTAAGGTTAACTCGACTTCGAATACGCCTCGCCCGTGGATAACGGCGAGGCGTTTGCCCATCGTTGTTCAGCGCGCTTGTGCGCCGACGCCAGCTGTCTATGATCGGGCCATTCGTACCGGTTCGAAAAGGGTCGATACTTGGTTGCCTCCACGCCTGCTGCCCCCGCAGTGCGCGAAGCGCTTGAGCGGCTTGTTGCCAGCGAGACCTTCGGCCGATCCGACCGGGCACGAAAATTGTTGCGCTATCTTGTCGAGCGCGAGCTCGCCGGCGATGCCGAGCGGCTGAAGGGTTTTGCCATCGCGGTGGATGTGTTCGGCAAGGACGCCGAGTTCGATTCCGCGACCGACGCGGTTGTCCGCGTCCAGGCCGGACGCCTGAGAGAACTGCTTGGCCACTATTATGCCGCCGAGGGCAGCACCGATCCGATCCGCATCGTCATTCCGCGCGGCAGCTATGTCCCAACATATGAGGCAGTGGCCGAACCCCTGCCYGACGCCCCCTCCTCCGGTGAGATTCAAGGCGACACCGCTGTCGCGGCCACTGACGCCGTCCTTGCCGGGAACCACCAGCATCAGGGCGAGGAGGCGCAGGCCGATCCGGCTTATTCCGGCACCAGCGTCAAGCGGCAGCTGCGCTATTTCTGGGCGGCAATGGCGCTGGTCATCGTCATGCTCGGCATATTGGTTTTCCGCAATTTCGGCGGCCCCATCGGAATCGACATCGCCGGCCTGAGCGATTTCCGCGGCGCCACCTCGAGCATCGGAGATGCCGTCGACCAGCTGCCGGCCGTGYATATCCATTCGGCCTCGGAGGGCGGGCAGACAGCGCGCGTGGCGACCGTGTTGCGGACGGCCCTGTCTGGCTTCGATACGATCGACCTCATCGCCCGCGACCGACCCGAAGCCGCCAGGCGCGCCGACGCCACAGATTTCGACTTCACCGTCAATGCTGGTCCCAGCAGCGGATCGGTGCTGGTCGAGCTTCAGCACATGGCCAGCGGCAGGATCCTGCTGTCTCGTGTTTTGTCCCCGCAAGACGTCAGCCCCGACGTCATCGACGACCGCATCGCCGAAATCGTCACCTCGACGATCCCCGCTTCGGGCATGGTCTATGGCTACATCGAGCAGAATGGGTTGCAGCGAGGGCTGACAGCCTGTCTGTTGCTCAGCGGCGATTACTACATGGATCAGAATGCCGCCAAGCATCGCGCCGCTTACCAGTGCATGGAACAGCTGTCCAAGCGCGGCGCGAAGTCGCCCGTGGTCTACGCCGAACTCGCCTCGCTGCAACAGGAGGCGGTGACCGACAACTATCCCTATCCGTCCAACGCCTCGACAGAGGGCGCATATGCCCTTGCCCATAGTGCGGTGCAGATGGGCTCCACCAGCCCCTACGCGCATCGCGCATTCGGCTATCTGCAATCGCGTGTCGGCGATGGCTCCGAGTCCATGCGCTGGATACGCAAGGCCTACGAACTCAACACCTATGACCTGACCATGGCCGCTTCATATGGCTACGCCCTGGTGCTTGCGGGCAGTTACAGCGACGGCGTGCCGATCATGAAGCGTGCCGTCGAAAGCACCAGCGCGCACCCAGGCTGGTGGGACTACGGATTGTTCCTGGGCGAGTTCATGCTCGGCAACCGCTACGCGGCCGCGCGCGCAACCAACGCACTTACGACCAACAAGAAACAGCACTATGTCGCAGCTCGCCTCATCGCCGCACATTTCGTCGGCGACGCCAAACTGGCATCGGAATTGTCCAAGGAGCTTTCCGCGAACTACCCTGCTTTTGCAAGCGATCCGGCAGCCGCCTTCGCCAAGGGCAAATACCCGGCGGAGCTGACGAGGTCGCTGACAAAGGCTCTGCGCGCCGCCGGCCTGGGCAGCCAGATTTGAGCTTCAGGGACTTTTCCGGGCGCTTTACGCATAACTAATTTTGTGTCGTTGACACTCATACGATGTTTTACATTTCGTTACTTTCTAATTAGAACTTTCCTCAGATTTGATTACAGGTCATTTGAGCAAAGATGAATTACTCCATCCATGCGGCCGTTCGGGGGAGCGGCAAGAACGTGGTGGTGTTGCTACACGGTTTCGGGGGTTGCGGCGGTGTCTGGGGAGATGTCGTCGATTGCCTGAACGGGGCATTCACCACAGTCGCCTACGATTTGCCGGGGCACGGCCATTCGCTCGACTATCCTAAGGCCGGTCCGGCCAAGATAGCAGCGAAAGCAGTGCTGGCCGATCTCGCAACGCGTGGCATTGCCCGCGCGCATTTCGTCGGCCATTCCATGGGCGGCGCTGTAGCAACGCTTGCCGCCCTGATGGAGCCCGAACGGGTGGCCTCGCTGACCCTGCTTGCGCCGGGCGGCTACGGCCCGGAAATCAATGCCCCCCTGCTCAGGCGTTATGCGGCAGCGTCCTGCTCCGACGAAATCCGCTCCTGCCTTGCCGAAATGTCGAGCCCAGACAGCACCGTGCCGGAACAGGCTGTTCGCGAACTGTCGGAAATGCGCGCCCGACCTGGCCAAACCGAAAAGCTGATCGCCCTAGCCGAGGCAATGACCGCCAACGACAAGCAAGGCGTCATCCCACGCGACGACCTCGCAAAGCTGGCGATGCCGGTGATGGTGGTTTGGGGCACCGACGATGCCGTTTTGCCCTACAGTCACGCAGACGACCTGCCGGCGGGCTTCCTCATCCACCATGTGCTGGAGATCGGCCACATGCTGCCGGAGGAAACACCCGCCCTCGTTGCCGACATCGTGCGCCGCATGAGCCGCCGGCGCCAGCGCCTCCAGCCTATGTTGGCTGCCTGCGACGCCTGATGAATCAAATCATGCGCAATGCCTGCTAAATGCTTGCGCAAAAATCTCTTTCGGGCTGCCGCACGATCACGAATATGCGTTTGGGTGGGATACAATTCCGCCGCGATCGTCGCTATGTTGAGGCTTGCTAGCGAGAACCGAGGCAAAAGGCCATGAGCGACGACAATGCGAGCGCGATGAAGCCGGCGCGCATGCTGTCGGACGCCATTCGCGACGTCAAGAACGCCACCGCCGACCGCACCGATGTGGTCGTCGATCTGCGCGATGCCCACCGCATGCGGCTCGAGTTGCTGGCCGCGGAACTCGAGCCGATCTTTGCCGACGTGCCGAAGGATATCGACAATTTCGATTTCGCCATCTCCTCGGGTCTTCAGCCGCGGCTGTGGATCGACGCGGTGAGTCATGTCGGCCTTGGCCGCGACCGCCGCACATTCCGCTTTGTCCGCGACACCCGGATCGGCCGCATCGTGCTGGCTGAATCCACCGACCCCAAACGCGTCGCCGATCAGGTGACACGCTACATTGCCGAACGCATTGTCGAGCGCCAGCAGATGATGGAAGGCGGAGCCGATTCGGCACTGCCGGGTTTTGCCAGGGAAGCGGTCAGCGAGGCCGAGCCACCATTGCGACGCCTCGGCCAGCCGATCTGGCCAGGCTTCCTGTCCGGCTTCGGCTTGCTTGTCGCCGGCGCGGTCGTCGGCATCGCGGTGATGGCAGCACTCTACTGGCTGCGCGTCGCTGCCATCGGCGTCAGCTTCTGACCAGCACTGCCTTGTGTGGCGCTGCGGCCGCAAGGTCGAGTGTCGCGACAGACGGTGGTATTGTCGACCCTGAAAGGCCATGCCGGGTCAACTGCACGTTCCAGCTTCCAGGTTCGCCCGAAATGTCGAGCAGATTGAACTGTGCAGCTGGCTTGAGGCCGCCTGTTGCCTGACCGGCCGCTGCGACCCCCACCACCGGAACCGTGCCTGCGGGCCCGTCAATCCAATGAAGCGTCGGCAGATGCGAATGGCCATGCAGCACGAGTTCGGCGCCACTTTGCCTGATCACTTTCTGGAATTTGCCGATGCCGAACAACCGCTTATGCTGGCCAACCGCACCGCGCACCGGTGGATGATGGATCATCACCACCCTGAACAGGTCGCGCTTGCCCATTTCCTCAAGAATCCGTGCCAACCGTTCGGCCTGCCCGTCGCGAAAAAAGCCGCTGGCCATGAAGGGTGCCGTTGCCCGTGCCGTCGACACGCCAATCAGCGCCACCCCCTTGCGGATGCGAACATACGGAAAGCTCGTGCGACCAACCAGACCGTGCGCGCCATCGCCATTCATCCACGGTGCCCAGGCGTGGCAGGCCTTGTCGAAGGCTCCAGGCACATAGGCGTCGTGATTGCCCGGAACGACCGAGACATCTGTCGGCGCGCCGAGCGTTTCGAGCCACAGCCGCGCCAGTTCGATCTCGCCGTCGAGTGCCAGATTGACGAGGTCGCCGGTCACCGCGAGGTGGTCGGGCACTTGTGCCTTGAGGTCGGCGACAATCGCATCGACGATGCCGTCATGATGATGACGGCGACGGTTTCGCTGCCAGTTGACGTAGCCGACCACGCGCTTGGAGGCGAGGTCGCGATAGGTTACATCCGGGAGCGGACCAAGATGGACATCAGAAATATGGGCAAGCCTGAACATCATACCCTTTTAGGTCACGCGGTGACGGCTTTCCAGCCATGGCGTCACGCCTGATGGGCATTGATGTCAAATCCCACACGCTACGCCAGAGTGCGTGGTCACGGCTGCGCGGGCGCCTGTTCCATTTCTATTTCCTGCTGCGCAGGCCGATGACGCTCGGCGTACGTGGGCTGGTCCACGACGCGGCGACCAACTCCGTCTTCCTGATCCGCCACACTTACGTGCCGGGCTGGCAGTTGCCAGGCGGCGGGGTCGAGATCGGCGAGACGTTTGTCGAGTCGCTGACGCGCGAGTTGGAGGAGGAAGGCAACATCACGGTTCTGGCCCCGCCGGTGCTGCAGTCGATCCACCTCAACAAGCAGGCAACCAAGCGCGACCATGTCGGCTTTTATCTGATCGAAGCCTTCAGGCAGGACAGTCCGAAGCTGCCCGACCACGAGATCGCCGAAGCAGGCTTCTTCCCGCTCGACGCGCTGCCGGAAAACACTACGCCGGCAACACGGCGACGGATCGCTGAGGTTTTTGAAGGAGTGACAGCGTCGCCCTATTGGTGAAAGTAGCGGTGCATCGAGGCTCGCTCCGCTCGCACCTCAGGATGAGGGCCTTGGCACTCTGGCCGCCTCTTCTTAAACGCGTGCGCTTTGAGATCCCGCTTATGGCCACAAACACCTCAGAACAAGCGAGGAGGCGTTAACCTCCCTCATCCTGAGGTGCGAGCGGAGCGAGCCTCGAAGGAGGCACCAACTGAATGCAGGCTCACGCCGCCTTCAGCAGTTTCCCCCGGTTATGCGGTGCCATAAAGTCGACCTCTGGCCCCACCGGAACGATGCCGGTCGGATTGATGCCGGTGTGGCTGCCGTAATAATGCGCCTTGATGTGAAGCAGGTTCACGGTCTCGGCCACTCCGGGCACCTGATAAAGTTCGCGCAGATAGTTCGACAGGTCCGGATAGTCGGCGATGCGGCGCAAATTGGTCTTGAAGTGCCCGACATAAACCGGGTCGAAACGGACAAGCGTCGTGAACAGCCGCCAGTCAGCCTCGGTCAGTTGGTTGCCGACGAGATAGCGCTGGTGCGACAGCCGCTCTTCCAGCGTGTCGAGGGCCGCGAACATCTCGTTGAAGGCTTCCTCATAGGCGATTTGGGTGGTGGCGAAGCCGGCGCGATAGACGCCATTGTTGATCGAGGGATAGACCAGATCGTTGACCGCATCGATCTCGCTACGCAGCTTTTCGGGATAGAAGTCGAGCGAGGCATCGCCCCATTCGTCGAAAGCCGAGTTCAGCATGCGGATGATTTCGGACGATTCGTTGGAAACGATCGTCTTTTCCTTCTTGTCCCACAGCACCGGCACGGTGACGCGGCCCGAATAGGTCGGATCCGCCTTGGTGTAGATCTGGTGCAGGAAGTCGAGGCCGTAGAGCGTGTCACCAGTGGCGCCATCGTCGGTGCGGAAGGTCCAGCCATTCTCGCCCATGAAATGATGCACGACCGAGACCGAGATGATGTCTTCGAGCTTCTTCAGCGCGCGGAAGATCAGCGTCCGGTGCGCCCAGGGACAGGCGAGCGAGACATAGAGGTGGTAACGCCCCGGCTCGGCCTTGAAGCCGCGCGTGCGGCCCTCCGCCGGCTTGCCATCGACCGTGATCCAGTCACGCCATTGCGAATGCGAGCGCACGAATTTGCCGCCTGTCGACTTGGTGTCGTACCAGCGGTCCTGCCATTTGCCTTCGACCAGCAATCCCATCGTAAAATCCTTTCGTTTGCCACCATGTAGGACACGACGGGCCCAATCCGAAGGGCGACTGTCTGAACGGATCGTCAACAGCAGGCGCACATCACTCAAATGCACGATGGACGGACGCTTCAAATGATGCTAGCGGGCATTTCGATGTCACATTGTTTTGCAAATATCCGGATCGACCGACGACGAATGAGCGCACGCGCTTGAAGCGCTGACTTGCGAATGCTGCGGCTTGGCTCGCGGCACCTCATCCCAGGACACCGGACTGCACAGAACATGACCCTCGCCGACGTGACTTATCTGCCGGAAACCCCGGCGCACGACCTCGAAATCGACGACATCAATGCCGAAGCCTTTGGGCCCGGCCGCTTCACTCGCGCAGCCTACAAGATCCGCGAAGGCGGCCCCCAYGACCGCTCGTTTTCCTTTGTCGCCATGCATGGTGGCCAGGTGATCGCCTCGGTCAGGATGACGCCAATTGCAGCCGGCGAAGGGCGCGCGCAGATGCTTGGTCCGCTTGCCGTGCGTCCCGACTTCAAGAACATGGGCATCGGCCGCAAACTCGTAGCCATGGCGCTTGCCGCAGCCGCGAAGGCAAGCGAGCCGGCTGTGGTCCTAGTCGGCGACGAACCCTATTACGGGCCGCTCGGTTTCGCCCGCATTCCGCGCGGCCAGATTGAAATGCCGCGCCCCGTCGATCTCAACCGCCTGCTCGCGCACGAGATCGTGCCGGGTGCCGTGGCGCTGCTTTCCGGCGAGGTCTGCCATGCCGATTCGGCCAAGACACCGGAGCGCGCGCCCGAGCCCGCCTGAGCCAAGCGCGAGCCTGCGACAACCGAAACCGATTACGGTTTTCGGGCCGATGCGGTAGAGCATTCATTCACAGCAACAGAGGACTAGGCTGACATGAATCCAAATGGGCAGATCGCAGTGGTCACCGGCGCCGGCTCCGGCCTTGGCGAAGCCACCGCACGCGCACTCGCAGCCAAGGGCGCCAAGGTCGCGATCTTCGATCTCAGCCTTGAACGCGCCGAAAAGGTTGCCGCCGACATTGGCGGCATCGCCGTGCGTTGCGATGTCAGCAACGAAGAAAGCGCGGTCGCAGCCTTCGCCGAAGTCGAATCCAAGCTCGGCACCGCGCGCATCCTCGTCAACTGCGCCGGCATCGCCGTCGGCGTGAAGACGGTGGGCAAGGACGGCGCCCATCCGCTCAGCGTGTTCCGCCAGGTGATCGAGGTCAATCTGATCGGTTCCTTCAACATGATCCGCCTGTTTGCCGAAGGCGCATCGAAGCTCGAGCCGCTGCAGGGCGGCGAGCGCGGCGTCATCGTCAGCACAGCCTCGGTCGCAGCCTATGACGGCCAGATGGGCCAGGCCGCCTACTCCGCCTCCAAGGGCGGTGTCGTGGGCATGACATTGCCGATCGCGCGCGACCTCGCCCGCTCGGGCATCCGCGTCGCAACCATTGCGCCCGGCATCTTCAAGACCCCGATGATGGCAGCGATGCCGCAAGAGGTGCAGGATTCCCTGGGAGCTGCGGTCCCCTTCCCGCCGCGCCTCGGCGAGCCATCCGAATATGCGGCCCTTGCCTTGCACATCGTCGAGAACCAGATGCTCAACGGCGAAACCATCCGTCTCGACGGCGCGATCCGCATGGCACCGAAATAGGCGCCGAACGTCCCAAAATCGAATATCCTCAGCCCCGGCAGCGCAAGCTTCCGGGGCTGTTTTGCATTTGGCCGACGGATGCTCTTGCCAAGCCTGCGCTGCTTTCGATAAGTAGATTAGATTAGTCATATTTAGTGGTGAAGCAGTGGAAGAGCGCAAGAAAGACGTCATTCGCGAGACCGATGYCCAGGCGATAGCGCTTGCCCGCTCACTGATGCGCACGGCCCGCCACGGCGCGCTTGCCGTCATCGAACCTGAGACCGGCTCACCTCTCGCCAGCCGTGTCGGCACTGCCACCGACGTCGATGGCACGCCGCTGATCCTGATCTCCGGGCTTTCCGCCCACACCAAGGGCATCGTCGCCGATCCGCGCTGCTCGCTTCTGGTCGGTGAGATCGGCAAGGGTGACCCGCTCGCCTATCCACGTATCACCTTGTTCTGCCAGGCAGTTCGCCTGGAGCGCGGCACGCCCGAGCAGGCCCGCCCCGAGCGCCGCTATCTCAACCGCAATCCCAAGGCAAAGCTTTATGCCGGGCTCGGCGATTTCGCGGTGTTCAGGCTCGAACTGGAGCGCGCCAACCTCAATGGCGGTTTTGGCAAGGCCTATCTGCTGACCCGCGACGACCTCCTTCTGGCAGGCGCGGCGGTGGAGATGATTGCTGGGGCCGAGCAGTCAGCACTCGATCACATGAACGCCGACCATCGCGAGGCAATCGCCATCTATGCCAGCCACTTCGGCAAGCTCGCCGACAAAGACTGGGTGCTCAGCGGCTTTGATCCGGAGGGGATGGATCTGGCATCGGGCGACGAGACCGGCCGCGTGCTCTTCCCTGAAATGCTTGCAGAGGCAGCGGATCTCAGACGAAGCCTTGTCGAAATGGCAAAGGAAGGTCGCGCAGCCAAGTCTTGATTTTTTGAGTGAAAGCTGATTTGTGCTGAAGAAGCTAGATTCGGCTATCGATTCCACTGACGAGCTGGCTTGGTAATTCGGCGTTGTTGCCCCCATGACGCCGGAAAGCATTGCGGATACACGGGGTACCCATGAAACCGAAAAAACTGACGGCCAATGCTGAAGCTGCGGCCTCCTTGCTCACGCTTATGGGCAACGAAAAACGGCTGATGATCATGAGCCACCTGCTCGACACGGAGATGTCGGTGGGTGCTATCGCCGAGAAGGTATCGTTGAGCCAATCGGCACTGTCCCAGCATCTTGCGCGCCTGCGCAACGAAGAGCTGGTTGAAACGCGGCGCGACCGGCAGATGATCTATTACACCTGCAAGTCCGACGCCGTGCGCAAGCTCCTCGGCACACTGGAAGGCATTTTCGAAGACGCCTGAAACGATCCAGCCCTTTCCAGGCTCCCATGGCGGCCTGCCCTCCGCTATGAAGCAGCCATGAACATCATCCGCATCGACGACCCTGCCGACCCGCGTGTCGCTCCTTATCTCGACATACGCGAGCGTGACCTTGTCGGCCGCGAAGGGCGTTTCGTCGCCGAAGGCAAGGTTGTGCTCAACGTGCTGTTTGGCGCGCGGCGCTTTGCGGCAGAGTCGGTGCTGGTTCTCGAAAATCGCCTCGCCGGCATGACCGAGACGCTGAGACAGGCATCCGAAGGCATGCCTGTCTATGTCGCCTCAAGCGGGGTCATCGACGCCATCGCCGGCTTTCACATGCATCGCGGCATTCTTGCCATCGGTCTCAAGGGCACGGCGATTTCGGTCGATGACATGCTAAGCGCCCTGCCCGAACGTGCACTGGTGGCTGTGCCGGTCGGCATCTCCAATCACGACAATATCGGATCGATATTCCGCAACGCCGCGGCCTTCGGCGCCGATGCGGTGCTGCTCGACGAAACCTGCTGCGATCCGCTCTACCGCAAGGCGATCAGGGTCTCGGTCGGCGCCGCACTTAAAGTGCCGTTCACCGCAGGGGGAACGGCCAGCGAACTCGCCGATGCACTGTCACGCCATGGTTTCGAGCAATTGGCGCTATCGCCTGCAGGCAAGGCCGACATTCGCGACCTAAAGCGCCCGAAGCGGCTGGCGCTCTATCTCGGCACCGAAGGCGAAGGCCTGCCCGAGCCGCTGTTGAAACGGCTGACGACGGCACGTATCCGGATGGCGCCGGGTTTCGACAGCCTCAATGTCGCGGCGGCCTCGGCGATCGCGCTGCATCACTTCACGGACGCCACTAACTGAGCAAGCCTACTCGGCAGCCGGCGACTTCTGCAGCGCCCGGACGCGATCGGCAAGGCTGATCACCGGCGGCGCTTCGCCATTGCTCGGAGCACGGCTGTCGCCGGCCTTGGCCAGAACGCCGGCAATCGGCGAATCCGGCCCTTCGAGCCGTGCCGTAAGTGCGACGACTTCAGCGGCCAGCTCGTGCATCTGTTCGCGCAGTTGCGAATCCTGGCCGGGGGTCGAAGCGTTGCGCCCCGCCTGGGCAAGCTCGCCCTTGAGCCGCTTGTTTTCGCGCGTCAGCGTGGTCAGCCGGCCTTCAAGGCGTTCGCGCTCGAGCGACGGAGCGGCTCCGTTGGTCATGCTGTTGGTCTCCTGCGCGCCTTGCGGGCTTTTCAGTTGCTCACGCGCATGGGCAAGTTCGCCCTCGCGCTGCTCGATCTTGTCGTCGCGATCGTCCAGCGACGCCGCCATTTCCTGCAATTTCCTGTCAAGTTCGCCAGCACGCCTGGTCTCCGCTTTCAACGCCTCGCGCACGGCCTTGTTGTCGGCTTCGAGTTCGCTCAGGCGTTGGTCGGCATCATTGCGTTGATGGCGCAGCATCGACATGTCGTCCGACAGCTTGCCTAACTCGCTTTCGCGGTTCACCAGTTCAATCTGGCGATTGCTCGAAGACAGGCTGGCCTCGTCATACAGTCCGCCGATTTCTTCGACCTGCTGTGCGCGCTGCTCCAGCAAACGTTCTGCTTCGGCGAGTTGGGCAACCAGCGCCTTGATCTGTTCGTCGCGCTTGCCGAGTTCCCCGCGCAGGTTGCCGCGCTTGGCCTCGAGTTCGCCCACAACGCGCTCTTCGTCGGCATGATCGGTAACCACGACCTTTTGCGCTTCACGGATGCGGCTGAGGTCGACGGCCTGCGAGAGTACCTTTTCCTGCGACGCCTTGAGCTGGACCTCGACCTTGCGTAGCGCCATGGCGTGCTCGGCGCGCAGACTGTCCTTGTCCGCGCGGATTTCTTCCAGCGTCATTGGAAGTTTGGCCTCGACCCGCTGCCGGGTGACCGAGACGGCGCGCCGCCACACCGCAGGCGCGATCAGCAGCACGAAAAATCCGGCGGTCAGAAAGCCAAGAACGAAAAACAGGATTGACTGGACCAAAGCACTTTACCCGTTACGGACAGGCGCGAGTTTGCCATGTTCCCATGGCAGGAATCCAGCACCGCTGCAAATGCTATGCATGACCCCGAAAATCGAAATCGATTTTCACTAGGGATCATGCACAGATTTGGCTGTTCAGCTCTTTTGCGCGTCCATCAAGACGCGCGGTGCGGTTGTAATATCCGCCCGATCCGTACGCGATCAGAACGGATTCCAGGTCGGCTGCTGGGTCAGTTTCAAGT
>NZ_JBFUKO010000004.1:0-41388 GCF_056400805.1 Aminobacter sp. P4_H6_2 | reverse complement strand
AGCCCCTGGATGCCTTGCCGGAGCTTGCGGATCGCTTCGATGATGTCCTCGCGCTCGGAGACGATTGCCTCCAGGCGGTCGGACAATACCTTTTGTTCTTCTTCGGCGCGCAGATTGACTGCGCCGAGCCGCTCGCGCTCGATCTTGAGGCGCTCCAGCGTCCTTTCGATCTCGCCGGGATCGGGCATCGGGCCATCGGCTTCGAGACCGGTGTGGCGAATGACCAGATGCGGCGGCGTATTCAGCACTTCCTGGATGCGCGCCTCGACCTCGCGACGGCGCTCGTCGGCGGCAGTCAGGCGTTCTTCGGCACGGGCCCTCGCCTCGCGCGCTTCGGCGAGCCCCTGGATCGCGACAGTCGCAGCCTTGTCGAGCACCGCCTGCTTATTTTCCGCATCCTGAAGTCGGTCGGACACTTCCTTGCGCAGAGCCTCGGCTTGCGTCAGTTGCGACATCAGCGCCCGGCGGCGGGCATCGAGTTCGTCGGGCGCCTCAGCCAGCAGCTCGCGCTCGGCAGCAGCCTCCTCGCGCCGTTCGGCTAGCGCATCGATCTGCTCGGCGGCACTTTCAGCGCGCAGCACCCAGCTCTGGCGCTCGGCAGCGATGGCCGTCAGCCGCCGCGTTCTCGCCTCTGCTTCGCGATTGAGGCCGTCATGCACGGCTCGCGCGTCAGCGACCGCTGACCTATCACGAGCGACCGCGCCGGAAAGCTGCTCAAGCCGCACTTGGAGATCGGCGAGATCAGGCGCCGAGCCAAGCATGTCCTCGGCTTCGACGTAGCCGGCCTGCGCCTCCTCATGCGCATCGGCGACACGAGCGCGCGCTTCGTCCAGGGCCGCGCGGCGGCTGGTCAGCTCGCCGGCAGCCTTTTCGGCCTGGGCAAGCGCGTCGCGCGCCGCACCGACCTGATGCTGCGCGTTGCGCCAAGCCTGGCGCGCCTGCCGTTCGGCTTCGGTGTTTTCGCGCACGGTATTTTCAGCGCGCGCCAAACCTTCTTCAGCAGCTCGAACCAGGAGCGTCGCCTCGACCGCCTCGGCATCGAGTTCGGCCAGGCGATTCTTCTGGGCAAGGCGCTGCGCAGCAGCCGTCGGTGCGTCGGCACTTGCGGTCAGCCCATCCCAGCGCCACAACCCGCCTTCGCGGCTGACCAGACGCTGGCCGGGCGCGAGCAGCGGCTGAAGCCGTGCCGCATCAGCGGCATCGATGACGCCAATCTGGGCCAGGCGGCGCGCCAGCTGGTGCGGCGCACGTACCACCTCAGCGAGGCTACGCACGCCATCGGGCAGCTTCGGGTCGCTTGCGGCTGGCTTGGTAACGCCCCAGTGGACGGGAGCGGCGCGGTCGAGAGCTGCTTCAAGGTCGTCGCCAAGTGCCGCACCTAGGGCCGTCTCGAAGCCGCGCTCGACGCCGATCTGTTCCAGCACGGCCGGAAAAAGATCGCCCGAAGCGGCGTTGATGATCTTGGCCAGCGTGCGCGCCTCGGTCTCGATGCCCGCGAGTTCGGCCTTGGCCTCCTGCAACGGCGCACGAGATGAAGCCTCCGCCTGCCGTGCCTCAATGACAGCGCGCTCGGCCTCGGTGGCGGCGAACTCKGCCTCTTCGAGCGCCTCTTGGGCGGCCTCGGCCTGCATCTGCTTTTCCGCCGGGTCGGCGAGCGCTGAAATGCGCGCGGCGATTTCGCCGGCCTCGCGATCAAGCTCGGTTAGCTGGCGGGCAAAACGGTCGCGGCGATCGGCGGCATCACGCATGGCGCGTTCGGCCTGGGTGCGACCGGCAGCGGCCTCGGCGCGCTCGGCTGTAGCGCGACCAAGCTCGGCCTCGGTCAGCGCCAGCGTCGCCATCGCCTCTTCGAAGGCCGCGCGGGTATGCGTCTCGCGATCAGTGGCGCCGGCATTTTCGTCGTTGAGCGCCTTCTCCTCGGCATCGAGGCGCGACAGGATCGCGGCATTGTCGCCGATCATGCGCTGCTCCCGGACGATGTCGGCGTCGAGCTGCTGCAGGCGCCGGTCGAGTTCGCTCTGGCGTGAGTTGATGCGGCCCGCCTCTTCCTCAAGCTGGGAGCGGGCAATGGAAAGGCGCTGGAAGGTCGCAGCGGCAGCAGCCGCGGCATCTCGCATCTCGGGCAGCTTGTGGGCGCCGATGGCCTGATCCCTGGCGGCCGCCATCTGGGCGGCGGCGCGGTCGCCGACAAGAGCGGTGGCGGTGGCAAGGGCCGACTGGGCCTCGCCTTCCTGAACTTTGGCCAGCGTCCAGCGCAGATGCAGCAGCGTAGCTTCCGCCTTGCGAATATCGGCCGACAGGTTCTTGAAGCGCGAAGCCTGGCGCGCCTGGCGCTTCAGGCTTTCAATCTGGCTTTCGAGCTCCCCAACGACATCGTCGAGGCGTTCGAGGTTCTGCTCGGCGGCGCGCAGGCGAAGCTCGGCCTCGTGGCGGCGCGTATGCAGGCCTGAAATGCCGGCCGCCTCCTCAAGCAGCGCGCGKCGCGCCTGGGGTTTTGCCTGGATCAGCTCACCGATGCGGCCCTGCCCCACCATCGAGGGCGAGCGCGCGCCGGTCGACTGGTCGGCGAACAGCAGTTGCACATCCTTGGCGCGGGCTTCCTTGCCATTGATGCGATAGATGGAGCCGGCCTCGCGCTCGATGCGGCGCGACACCTGCAATTCGTCGGCGTCGTTGAAAGAAGCTGGCGCGGTACGGTCGGTGTTGTCGAGAAACAGCGTCACTTCGGCGGTGTTGCGTGCCGGCCGCGTGCCGGAGCCCGAGAAGATGACATCGTCCATGCCCGAAGCGCGCATGTTCTTGTATGAGCTTTCGCCCATCACCCAGCGCAACGCTTCGACCAGATTGGACTTGCCGCAGCCATTCGGCCCGACGATGCCGGTGAGGCCGCGTTCGATGACGAACTCGCCGGGCTCGACGAATGATTTGAAACCGAGGAGGYGGAGGCGCGAAAACTTCATTCGCGCCGTTCCGCACGGAAGGGTGCACCGAAGCTGCGTTGCCTCGGCGCCATGACCCTATCAGAGCATGCCGTCGATAACCGCCGACATTTCTTCAATCGTCATTGCCCCTTTGTAGACATTCCCGTTGATGAAGAAGGTCGGGGTCGAGTCGACCTTGAAATCCTTCTCGCCGCGGGCGCGCACTGCCCTGATATCGTCCAGAAGCTTCTGGTCAGTCAAGCAGGCCTCGAACGACTCCTGTGTAAAGCCGGCGAGCTTGGAAATCTGCAGCAGCGCATCCTTGGGCGTCTGCGAAGCCGCCCAATTCTGCTGCTGCTTGAACAGCACGTCGACCATCGGGAAGTAGTTATCCTTCGAGCAGCGCGCAAGCATGAAGCCTGCTTCGGCCAGCGGATCGAAGGGGAACTCGCGGTAGATCAGCCGCACCTTGCCAGTGTCGATGTATTTGGTCTTGAGCGCCGGCAACGTCGTCTCGTGGAAATGCGCGCAGTGCGGGCAGGTCATCGAAGCATATTCAACGATGGTGACCGGCGCATCGGCCTTGCCCAGCGACATGTCAGGCAGGCTTCCGGCTTCGAGCAGCTTGGCCATGTCGACCGAGCCCTGCGAGACGGGAGCCTTAACAGCAGGTGCTGCCGGCGCAGCTGGCGTTGCTGCTGGAGTCGCCGGTTCGGCAGGCTTGGCGGGCGTTGCTGCGTTGGCCTGCTCGCCGGAGTCGCTGCAAGCGGAAAGCAACGCTGCTGCCGATACGGCTGCGAGCCCGGTAAGTGCGGTCCTGCGAGAAATGGAACGGAGCATACGAATCACCTGACGATGGTTGGATTTTGCGATGTTCAGATACGTGAAAGCGATAGTTGGCGCGAATTAAGGCATGGCTGTCCCCAAACCAATCGCCATTATCCGCACGTGCGATCACAAATACGCGAGAAAGACGGCAAATTCTACTTTCGGCTGCCCAGGATGCTCGCCCCAAGCTTTTCCAGCGAAGCCTTCAGGCCCTCGTCTTCTATGTACTGGACCGTTCCCGCCAGCTTGCCCTGCTCGGCCTCGGTGAGCTTGCGCAGGCGCGGGCGAGCCTTGGCCGCTGCCGAAGAGACCGGCTTCTGCACGATGCGAATGCGGCCGATGGCGTTGAAGCCGAGATAGGAATTGACCCGGCCGATGATCTCGCCGGTCTCGTGCTGGAGGTGAAGCGCTGCCGGTCCCGAGCAGGCAACGATCAGCACCGCCGGCTCGAACGGGTCGTCCTCATGCATGCGCCGCGGCCATTGGATCTTTTCGGGCCTTGTGTTGTGGGCCAGGCGCGGGCCGACGATCTCCTCCCATGACTGGACGAGGCCTACCGAGATGCCGGTGCGCTTGCGCAGGACCGGATCGAGGATGGCATTTGCCAGATCGCTGACCGGAACGGGATTGCCCGTCCACCTTTTCCCTGCCATGTCGTTCTCCAGAAATGACCCTGTCGACACGCAACGCCGAAGGCAGTCCACCCCATCAATGGCATCCCGAACCGATCCCCGCAAGCACGCCACTGATGTGGACGGCACCATCGCCACCTTGTTGCTCGACTGGTATGACGTTCATCATCGCGAGTTGCCCTGGCGCACGGCCCCAAGCGACCTGAAGCGTGGCATCAAACCCGACCCATACCGTGTCTGGCTCTCCGAAATCATGCTCCAGCAGACCACCGTCGAGGCGGTGAAGCCCTATTTTCGGGCATTTCTGGACAAATGGCCCGATGTCGGTGCTCTCGCCACTGCCGAAACTGAAGACGTCATGAAAGCCTGGGCCGGGCTTGGTTATTACTCCCGCGCCCGCAATCTCAAGGTCTGCGCCGAAACGGTGGCGCTTATGCATGACGGACGCTTCCCCGACAGCGAAGATGGTCTGCGCACCTTGCCCGGCATCGGGCCCTATACGGCCGCAGCAATCGCCTCCATCGCCTTCAACCGGCCTGCGGCGGTTGTCGACGGCAATGTCGAGCGCGTGGTCACGCGGCTGTTTTCAATCGCAACGCCCCTGCCCCAGGCCAAGGTCGAAATCCGTGCCCGTGTCGAACGCATGCTGGCCACCGCGCGACCTGGCGATTTCGCCCAGGCGATGATGGATCTCGGCGCCACCATCTGCGCGCCACGCCGCCCGCGCTGCATACTGTGCCCACTTCGGTCCGATTGCAGCGCGGTCGTCTCAGGCGATCCCGAGTTCTACCCGGTCAAACCGGCCAAGGCGGAACGGCCGCAGCGACGCGGTGCGGCCTTCGTCGCTGTCAGGAGTGACGGTGCAGTGCTTTTGCGCAAGCGTCCGGGCAAGGGTCTGCTCGGCGGCATGACCGAGGTACCGACCACCGATTGGACCTCGCGCGTCGATGGCGCAACTGGCGCTGACAGCGCGCCTTTTGCCGCGAACTGGCAGCGCGCGGGCACCATCACCCACGTCTTCACCCATTTCGCCCTCGATCTCGACGTCTTTCGCGCCGAAGCGGCCTCGGATCAGGCGCCAGACGGCCACTTCTGGTCGGCAGCCGCCGACCTCGCTGGGGAAGCCTTGCCAAGCGTCATGAAAAAAGTCATCGAAGCTGCCATACCGGGTGCTACGAAACGAGGACGCTAGCGAAGCCATGAGCGAAATCCGCCACATCGTCTACGACATCGRCAAGGTTCTGATCCACTACGACCCCGACCTGCCTTTCAGCCGCATCATCCCCGATCCGGTCGAGCGCCGCTGGTTCTTCGACAATGTCTGCACCAGCGAGTGGAACATCGAACAGGATCGCGGCCGTACCTGGGAAGAGGCTGAAGCGCTGCTGATCGCCGATTTTCCCGAGTATGAAAACAGCATCCGCGCCTTCCGCCTGCACTGGCACGACATGGTGCCGCATGCCTATGACGACTCCGTTGCCTTGATGGAAGGGTTGGTCGACGCCGGCCACGACGTCACCATGCTGACGAACTGGGCATCCGACACGTTTCGTGAGGCGCGCGGTCGCTTTCCCTTCCTCGAACGGCCGCGTGGCGTGACGGTTTCCGGCGACATCGGCCTGATCAAGCCCGACCGCCGCATCTACGACCGCCACGTAGCGTCCTTCGATCTCGACCCGAAGGCTTCGCTGTTCATCGACGACAGCCAGAAGAATGTTGATGGCGCCATCAATGCCGGCTGGCAGGCAGTGCTGTTCACAAATGCGAAGACGCTCGAGGCGGACCTCGAGCGTCTCGGGATCGGACGGTGACTGGAAACCCGCCGATCTGCAAAATCCGGAGCGCCTAGGCTCCCGGAATTCGAGCTTTTACTGCAGGATCTGGAAAGCTTCTGCAGGGCCAGAACTGGCTGGCCATGGTGCCTGCGCAGCCGCGCCGGATGCCCTTCGAGGCCCGGCGCGACGCTTGATCGATCAGGCCCCAGCCTTTTCCATGCCGACGCGCACGATGCGGCGCAATTCGTCGATCTGGGTCAGGCCGCCGGCACGCTCATAGTGCCAGAAGGTCCAGCCGTTGCAGGCGTCCAACCCTTGAACCGCAGCACCGACGCGATGGATCGAGCCGGCGGTGTCGCCGATCGACAGCGTACCGTCGGCCCGAACATTCGCCGCCCAGCGCCTCTTGGCGTCGTAGAGCGTGGTGCCCGGCGTCAGCAGTCCCATGTCGAGGAGGCTGCCGAACGCGACACGCGGTTCCGCGCGCTTGCCGGTCAAGACGGTTAGCGTCGGGCCATCGAGCGTCCGCACCGAGGCGATGCGCTCCTGGGCCGCGTCGATGTAAGCCTGTTCGCGCTCGATGCCGACGAAGTGGCGGCCGAGGCGTTTTGCGACTGCACCGGTCGTGCCGGAACCGAAGAACGGGTCAAGCACGACGTCACCCGGCTGGGTCGAAGCCATCATGATGCGAGCCAGCAGCGCCTCCGGCTTCTGCGTCGGATGCAGCTTGTTGCCGTCGTCGTCTTTCAGCCGCTCGCCGCCGGTGCAGATCGGAAACAGCCAGTCCGAGCGCATCTGAATGTCGTCATTCGAGGCCTTCAGCGCGTCGTAGTTAAAGGTGTAATTCTTGCCCTTCTGGTCACGCGAGGCCCAGATCATCGTCTCATGGGCGTTCTGGAAGCGGCGGCCGCGGAAATTCGGCATCGGGTTGGTCTTGCGCCACACGATGTCATTGAGCATCCAGAAGCCGAGATCCTGCATGATCGCGCCGACGCGGAAGATGTTGTGGTACGAGCCGATGACCCAGATGGTGCCGTTCGGCTTGAGCACGCGGCGGGCAGCCAAAAGCCAGGCGCGGGTGAAGGCGTCGTAGGCGGCGAAGCTTTCGAACTGGTCCCAATGATCGTCGACCGCGTCGACCTTCGACTGATCCGGGCGATGCAGGTCGCCGTCGAGTTGAAGGTTGTAGGGCGGGTCAGCAAAGATGACGTCGACCGAGGCCGTCGGAAGCTTGTCGAGTGCGGCGATGCAGTCGCCCTTGATAATGGTATCGAGCCATTCAGAGCGCTGTGGCGTGCGGGAAAGTTGGCTAAGAGGACGCACTGCTGACATTCTGACACCCGGCTGACGCGTTACTGTTTACTCGCTGTTATGGTTACCGATCAGCGTAAATAATTGGTGAAGCCGCCGCCCGAATTTGCGGATCGGGCCAGAATGGTGTAATCGCCGCGCCTTGAACTTTTCCGCCCGCGCCCCGGCGCCGACCCCATTTTCCGGACCGTCATGACCCAGCCAGACCTAGTGATATTCGATTGCGACGGCGTGCTCGTCGATTCCGAAATCATCGCCGCCCGCATCGAGGCAGAGCTTCTGACCTCAGCCGGCTTCGAGATCACCGCTGAGGAGATCGCCGAGAGCTATGCCGGCCTGACCTTCAAGGACATCCTGCTCAGGATCGAGGAGAAGTCGGCGATCCCGTTCCAGGCTTCCCTGATCAGCCAGGCCGAGGATCTGGTCGACCGCCGTCTCAAGAACGAAGTCCGCGCCATCGACGGCGTGCACGAAGCAGTGGCTTCTGTTACAGCCCCGCGCTGCATCTGCTCCAATTCGACGAGCGAGCGCATCGAGATGATGCTTGAGCGCACCCGCATCCTGCCGCTGTTCAAGGGCCGCATCTTTTCGGCACTGGAAACGCCGAGCAAGAAGCCGAAGCCTTCGCCCGACGTCTTCCTGCATGCGGCAAAAACCTACGGCGTCGATCCGGCCAAGACTTTCGTCATCGAGGATTCGGTGCACGGCATATCAGGCGCGGTTTCAGCCGGCATGCGCGTCATTGGCTTCACCGGCGGCGGACACAGCTATCCAGGTCATGCCGACATGCTGACGGAGGCTGGTGCTGAAACGGTGATTCGCCGCTGGGCCGACCTTGGCGGCGTGCTTGAGGCTCTCAGCATGTGGTCGGAAAACGCCTGACCGTTTTCCGACTAACCAGGCCTGTGCCAGATCCGATCGACAAAATCGGCGATCAGGGGCGCGATCTCCGGCAAATTCTCTTCAAGCGCGAAGTGCCCGGTGTCGAACAGATGCAGCTCCGCTTCGGGTACGTCGCGGAGATAGGCATGGGCACCCGGCTCGGGGAAGAAGGGGTCGTGCCGGCCCCATAGAATCAGCGTCGATGGCTGATGTTGCCGGAGCCAGGCCTGCCATTCGCCATAGCGTGCGACGTTGCTGTGGTAGTCCAAGGCCAGATCGATCTGCGGCCGCTTGCGGCCGGGCAGGTCGAGGAAATGCTGGTCAAGCGTCCAGCCATCGGGTGCCAGCAATTCGGGCCTGCCAACGCCAATCTCATACTGGAAGCGCGTGCCCGCAAGGGTAAGCAAGTCCCGGATCGTCTGCTCGGTATTCGGCTGGTCAGGCCGCAACGCAATGAAGTCGCGCGCGCCGTCCGACAAACCCTCCTCATAGGCATTGCCATTCTGGACAATCAGGCCGGCGAACCATTCGGGATGCCGTGTCGCCAGGCGAAAGCCAACCGGTGCGCCAAAATCGAACAGATAGGCCACGAAGCGGTTCAGCCCCAATCCTTTGACAAACCCTTCCATCGTGTCGGCGAGCTGGTCGAAGCTGTAGACGAATGTTCCGCCCGCGCTTGCCGGCTGCGGCATGTCGCTATGGCCAAACCCCGGATAATCCGGCGCGATCACCCGGTAACTGTTGCCGATGGCATCGATCAGCCGGCGAAACTGATGCGAAGCCGAGGGAAAGCCGTGGAGCAGCAAGATCACGGGCGCATTCGCGCCGCCATCGGCCGGTATCGACTCGCGATAGAATATCCTGACACCACCGACGTTAAGATGGCGATGGATCACGCGGGGAAATGCCAGGGCTGTCATTTCACATGCCTTTCGTCTAGAATTATGCATTAGCAACATCCGCCAAGTCGACTAATGTGTCAATGATGATTTTAGGAGTTAGCATGAGTGCAGATTTCACAGCGCTGACCGGCGAACTGCTTGGGCTGGATCTGGTCAACACGCGCGCCCGCAGCGGTGCGGACAGCATCGACCACCTGGCGACGCCGGACGGCTTGCGGGCGTGGATCGCGCTGGAAGCGGAGCGGCTGCAGGGCTTTGGCGGAGAAGCGCTGGTGGCGGTCTCGCAAGCCGATCTTGCCCTCATCCACGCAGTACGCGAATGCGCAACCAAGGCGATCGACCATGTCCGCCACGGCAAGGCGCCGCCAGACTCAAGCCTGCACGGGCTCAACCAGGCGCTGAGGGCAGCGCCGTTGCATCTTGAGCTTCAGTGGAACGGATCGTCGATGGCAGTACGGCCCAAGCGCAGCGGTTCGGTTATCGCCGATCTCGCTGCCTGCCTGGCGGAAGCAGTGGCGCAAGTGCTTGCCGATCCTGCAGTCGCCAGCATCCGCAAATGCGAAGCCGAGGACTGCACGATGCTGTTTTTGCCGGCAAGCAGCCGCCGGCGCTGGTGCGCGGCGGCGCGTTGCGGCAATCGCATCCGCGTCGCGCGCTACTACCAGCGCCACAAGGACAGCTGACCCGTTTGGTTCAGCGTTACTGCTTGGCGGACTTCTTGGCCGGGGCGTCGTCAAAGCCCGCGAAGATCTGAATGTCGCGCGCGGTCGGGATCGGAATCACGACATTCGGTACCGTGAAGACGAACTGGGTGGCCGTCGACGGGTCTGTGACCTGCACGACGTTCTTGTGAAGCTGCGAGTAAAGCACCTCGGTGCCGCGGGTCACAGCAATGCGGATCGGCATGTTGACCGTGCCCGCGCCACCGGCCGGACCGACCACCACCTTGCCGGCAACCCCCACCTTGATGGTCATCTGACCATCGGCGCGCGTGCAACTGCGGGTGACGTCGGTGATCGCTGATTGATTTACCAGCTTGGCCGGGTCGTCCTGGCCACCCTTGGCGTAGCTGTTGAAGAAGGCCGTGCCGTCACGCAATGTGACACCAGGGCAATAAGCGAGCAACTCGCTGGCCAGAATCTTGCCCTCATCGGCGGCAACCTGCTTGGGATCCTTCGGGGCGGGGCTAAAAAGGCCGCCGCTGCCGCCAGATTGGCAACCTGCGACGGCAAACATAAAGCCGGCGGTCGCCAAAGCCGTCAGAAAACGGCCGTCGATCAAACGAAACACCATGAACTGCACTTCCCTCTCGCAAAGCAGTCGTTCTATATCAACCGCGCGGCAAAAATGCGACTGATAGAGCGCAGTTTTCCCGTCCTGCCGCAGGCAGCAGGTCGCATCGCCTTGGAACGGATAGCTATGCACTATGTGAGCACCCGCGGGGAAGCTCCCGCGCTCGGATTTTCTGACGCTGTACTTGCCGGCCTTGCCCGCGATGGCGGYCTTTACCTTCCAGCCGTATGGCCGCATTTCAGCGCAGCCGAGATTCGCGCCATGCGCGGCCTGAGCTACGCCGATCTGGCGATCAGGCTTTTGATCCCGTTTCTCGGCGGCGAAATCAAGCATGACGTCTTCGAGCGTCTGGTGCGCGAGGCCTATGGCACCTTCCGCCATGACGCGGTGTGCCCGCTGGTGCAGACCGGCGCCAACAGCTTCGTGCTCGAACTGTTCCATGGCCCCACCCTCGCCTTCAAGGACGTCGCCATGCAGTTGCTGGCGCGGCTGATGGACCATGTGCTTGCCGAACGCGGCCAGCACGCGACCATTGTCGGCGCGACCTCGGGCGATACCGGCGGCGCTGCGATCGACGCCTTTGCCGGACGTGAACGCACCGACATCTTCATCCTGTTCCCGCACGGACGCGTCTCGCCGGTGCAGCAGCGTCAGATGACGACGTCGACGGCGGCAAATGTCCACGCGCTGTCGATCGAGGGAAACTTCGACGATTGCCAGGGTCTGGTCAAAGACATGTTCAACGACCACGGCTTCCGCGACCGGGTGCAGCTGTCTGGCGTGAACTCGATCAACTGGGCCCGCATCATGGCCCAGATCGTCTATTATTTCTCCTCAGCCATTTCGCTCGGCGCACCCGACAGGCCGGTCTCCTTCACTGTGCCGACCGGCAATTTCGGCGACATCTTCGCTGGTTATGCTGCAAAGAAAATGGGCCTGCCGATCGACCAGCTGGTCATCGCCACCAACGACAACGACATCCTCGCCCGCACGTTGAAGAGCGGCGAATATCGCCAGACCGGGGTCGTGGCCACCACCTCGCCGTCGATGGACATCCAGGTGTCATCGAACTTCGAACGCCTGCTGTTTGAGGCCTCCGACCGCGACGCGGCGCTCGTGCGCCGCTACATGGCGGGCCTCAAGCAGTCGGGCGCCTTCACCATCGAGGCGAAGTCGCTCGCCGGCATCCGCGCTGAATTCCAGGCCGGCCGCGCCGACATGGACGAAACCGCAGCGACGATCCGCTCGACGCTCGACAAGAGCGGCTATCTGCTCGACCCGCACACCGCAACCGCCGTGCATGTCGCAGCCAGCCAGCCCAAAAGCGACATGCCGATGGTGGTGCTCGCCACTGCTCATCCGGCCAAATTCCCGGCTGCCGTGAAGGCTGCCTGCGGCATCGAGCCCAACCTGCCAAAATGGCTGTCGGGGTTGATGGAACGTAAGGAAAAGTTCACGGTACTTCCATCAGAGATAAAAATGGTGGAAGATTACATTAGCCGCCGCACACGAGCGGCGGGTTAGGGAGTATGCGTAATATGGGTGTTGAGGTAAGCCGTCTGTCGAACGGCCTGACAGTAGCCACTGAAACACTTCCAAGCGTAGAGACTGTAGCTCTCGGCACATGGGTCAAGTCCGGCGCGCGTAATGAGCGCGACGACGAGCACGGCATGGCCCACCTGCTTGAGCACATGGCGTTCAAGGGCACCAAGAACCGCACCGCCTTTGAGATCGCATCGCAGATCGAGAATGTCGGCGGCGAGATCAACGCCGCAACGTCAGTAGAAACGACGTCCTTTTATGCCCGCGTCCTGGCCGACGACGTGCCACTGGCAGTCGACATCCTGTCCGACATCCTCCAGGATTCCGAGTTCGATCCGAACGAGCTTGAGCGCGAACAGCACGTGATCCTGCAGGAAATCGGCGCCGCCCACGACACGCCCGACGACATCGTCTTTGACCGCTTCACCGAAACCGCCTTCCGTCACCAGACAATCGGCCGCTCGATCCTGGGCACGCCCGAGACGGTGAAATCCTTCACCTCGGCGCAGCTTCACGATTTCATGCAGCGTCAGTACGGCGCCGAGCGCATGGTCATAGTCGCTGCCGGCGACGTCAAGCATGACGATTTCGTCCGCCACGTCGAAAAGCGACTCGGCAATTTTCGCCCCAAGGCCGAAAGCGCCATTCCGCAATATGCGCAATATGTCGGCGGCGACTTCCGCGAAGACCGCGACCTCATGGACGCGCAGATCGTGCTCGGCTTCGAAGGCCGCGCCTATCATGTCCGCGACTTCTACGCCTCGCAGGTTCTCTCGATGATTCTCGGCGGCGGTATGTCGTCGCGGCTGTTCCAGGAAGTGCGCGAGAAGCGCGGCCTGTGCTACTCGGTTTATGCATTCCACTGGGGCTTTTCCGACACCGGCATTTTTGGCATCCATGCCGCGACCGGCCAGAGTGACATCGCCGAACTGATCCCGGTGATCATCAACGAACTGCAGCGGACCGGCGAAAGCATCCTGCTCGAAGAGCTTGATCGCGCCCGCGCGCAGTATCGCGCCGGCCTCATCATGTCGGCCGAAAGCTGCTCCAGCCGCGCCTCGCAGATCGCACGCCAGCTTCTTCTGTTCGGCCGCCCGATCGCCAAGGAAGAGCTGATGGAACGCCTGGCGGCCCTTACCGTCGAGCGCCTGACCGACTTGTCGTCGCGCCTGTTTTCGACCCGCCCGACGATTGCGGCGGTCGGACCTGTCGGCACGCTGGCGCCCTACGAATCAATCCTGGACACGCTGCCGGGCGTACAGGCGACCACCCGCAAGCTCGCCGTCTGAGCAGACTTTGCGCATATGTTTTCGCTCTCGCTTTTTCGCCGCGAAACTCCGGCACTAAAAGGCGAACGCGTCAGCCTGCGCATGCCGACTTGGCGCGATTATCACGAATGGATGGCCCTGCGCGCCGAAAGCCGCGCGTTCCTCGAACCGTGGGAGCCGCGCTGGGCACCGGACGAGCTTGATCGCTCGGCCTGGCGTGTCCGGATTTCGCGCTACCAGGACGAATATATCCAGGGCACGGCGGCGGCCTTTTTCATCTACGAAAATTCGACCATGAAACTCGTCGGCGGCATCACGCTTGGCAACATCCGCTACGGCGTCGCCCAGACCGGCCACATCGGCTACTGGATCGGCGAACGTTATGCTGGTCAGGGCTTCATGGTCGACGCTCTCAGGCTTGTGGTGCGACATGCCTTCGATACGCTTCGGTTGCACCGGATCGAGGCTGCCTGTATCCCCGACAATGCACGTTCCGTACGCGTGCTTGAAAAAGCCGGATTCCGGCGCGAAGGACTTTTGCGATCCTATCTCAGGATCAACAGCGAATGGCATGACCACTATCTCTACGCCCTGATTGCGGACGATCCGCAAGCTGTCACCATGAAGGCTTGAACTTGTCGAAGCATTTCCTGCTGGCGCCCTTGTTTGCGCTCATTGTTTCCATGATCGCCAGCGTCTGCGCGGTGTCGCAGGCATGGGCCGTGGAGCCGATCAAGATCTCTCGTGACGACGTCGCGCTCAACCTTTCGGGTGCCGTCGAGATCTACCGCAACCAGGGTGAAAACTTTCAGGTTTCGACAGCACCGGGCGTCGACGGCATCGTTCGCCGCATCGAGGTGGAGGCCAACGACAAGCGCTCAACCGGTGACTGGGCGGTGTTTGCGCTTGCCAACACCACCGACCAGGTGATCGACCGGCTGATCGTTGCGCCGCATTTCCGTCTCGTCGGCTCCGGCCTGATCTGGCCCGACCTCGGCTCCAGCCGCATTGCCGCCATCACGCCCAGCGAAGGCTTCGCGCTCGACCGCCAGGCAAGCCCCGACGCCGACGTGTTCCTGGTCACGCTCAATCCGAACTCGGTAGTGACCTTCATCGCCGAGCTCTCCTCGCCCAAGCTGCCGCAGGTCTATCTGTGGGAACCTGAAGCCTACAAGGACACGGTCAATTCCTACACGCTGTTTCGCGGCATCGTCATCGGCATTGCCGGCCTTCTGGCACTGTTCCTGACCATCCTGTTCGTGGTCAAGGGGACCTCGATGTTCCCGGCCACCGCAGCGCTCGCCTGGGCGGTGCTTGCCTACATCTGCGTCGATTTCGGCTTCCTCAACAAGGTCATAGAGGTCTCGCCCGGCAACGAGCAGATATGGCGAGCGGGCACGGAGGTGGCGCTCGCCGGTACCTTCGTCGTCTTCCTGTTTGCCTATCTCAACCTCAACCGATGGCACGGCCATTTCAGCTATGGCGCCTTCGTCTGGGTCATCGGCCTGCTTTTGATCGCCGGTGTCGCCATTATCGATCCAGCGGTTGCCGCCGGCATCGCACGCATTTCCTTCGCTGCCACCGCCATCACCGGACTCGGGCTCATAGTTTACCTCAGCATCCGTGGTTATGACCGCGCCATTATGCTGGTGCCCAGTTGGGCGATGGTGCTGATCTGGCTCAGCGGCTCGTGGATGGCGATCACTGGCGTTTTGGACAACGACATCGTCCAGCCAGCACTCGGCGGCGGCCTGATCCTCATCATCCTGCTTATCGGCTTTACCGTCATGCAGCATGCTTTCGCCGGCGGCGGCGCCCATCAGGGCCTATTCAGCGACATGGAACGCCAGGCGCTGGCGATCTCCGGCTCAGGCGACATCGTCTGGGACTGGGACGTGCTGCGCGACCGCGTCGTGACCCGCCCCGATGTCTCGCTACAGCTAGGGCTCGCGCCCAACAGCCTGGGCGGTGCGGCGCGCAACTGGCTGCCGGTGCTGCATTCCGACGACCGCGACACCTTCCGCACCACGCTCGACGTGGTGCTGGAGCATCGCCGCGGCCGCGTTGCGCAAAGTTTTCGCCTGCGCGGCGCCGACGGTCACTATCACTGGTTCTCGCTCAAGGCGCGGCCGGTGATCGGTTCGGACGGCGAAGTGATCCGCTGCGTCGGCACGCTGGTCGACGTCACTGAGCAGAAGAAATCCGAAGAACGCCTGCTGCACGATGCCGTGCACGACAATTTGACCGGCCTGCCCAACCGCGAACTGTTCATGAACCGGCTGGAGGCAATCATCTCGATTGCCCGCACCGAAGAGAAGGTACGTCCGTCGGTCTTCGTCATCGACATAGACCGCTTCAAGCTGGTCAATGACGGGCTTGGCATTTCGGCCGGCGACACCATCCTTTTGACCATCGCGCGCCGCCTGCACCGGTTGCTCAAGCCCAAGGACTCGCTGTCGCGCTTCGCCGGCGACCAGTTCGCACTGATGCTCCTGTCCGAACAGGACCCTTCGCGCATCGCCGTAGTCGCCGACGCGATCAAGCAGGCGATCAAGGCGCCGATCACTTTCGCCAAGCGCGAGATCGTGCTCACCGCGTCTGTAGGCCTCATCACCTGGACCACGGCCCAGGCCTCGGCCGAAGACATGGTCAAGGATGCCGAACTCGCCATGCATCAGGCCAAGCGTTTCGGCGGCGACCGCATCGAGCCGTTCCGCCCGGCTTTCCGCACCGTTGGCACCGACCGGCTGCAGCTTGAATCGGACCTCCGCCGCGCCATCGAGCGCAAGGAATTCACGCTTGCCTACCAGCCGATCGTACGGCTCGAGGATGGCAGCGTCGCCGGCTTCGAGGCCCTGCTACGCTGGGATCACCCGCGCCGCGGCATGATCCCGCCGGGCGACTTCATTCCAGTCGCCGAAGGTTGCGGCTTGATTGTCCAGCTTGGCTTGTTTGCCATGCAGCGCGCCGCCGACGACCTCGCCGATTGGCAAAAGCAGATCAGCGACGCGCCGCTTTCGGTGTCGGTCAATCTGTCGAGCCGCCAGCTCATCCGCCGCGACCTCGTCAGCGACGTCCGCTCGGTCATCGCCAGGGCCAATCTCAAGCCGCGCTGCTTCCGCCTCGAACTCACCGAATCGCTCGTCATGGACAATCCCGAGCAGACCAATCACGTCCTGACCAAGCTCAAGCAGCTCGGCATCGGCCTGTCGCTCGACGATTTCGGTACCGGTTATTCGTCGCTGTCCTACCTGACGCGCTTCCCCTTCGACACGATCAAGATCGACAAGAGCTTTGTCGACGACACCTCGCCCAAGCGTGCGGTGCTGATCAAATCGATGGTCAACATGGCGCATGAACTGGGGATGTCGGTGGTCGCCGAAGGCATCTCCGATGAGAGCGATGCGCTCGAACTGCGCCAGATGGGCTGCGAATATGTGCAGAGCTTCATGTTCGGCGCGCCTATTCCCGGCGACCAGGCCCTGAAGATGCTGAAAGAGCAGTACCCGCTTGCTCAGGCGTGACCGGCTGCACTGCTGAGCCGCGCAAGGTCGATGCCGAGCGTGGCGAGGATGCGGTCGTATTTGCGGTCGATGTCGGTGTCGAACAAAAGCTCCGGCGTCGCCGGACAGGTCAGCCAGCCGTTCTCGGCGATCTCGCTTTCAAGCTGGCCGGCACCCCAGCCGGAGTAGCCAAGCGCCATCAGCGCATGGCGCGGCCCGCGCCCTGCGGAAATCGCTCGCAAGATGTCGACCGTTGCGGTCAGGCAGATCTCTTCCGAGACCGGCAGCGAGGACTCGACCTTGTAGTCGTCGGTATGCAGCACGAAGCCGCGGCTGCGATCGACAGGCCCGCCATTGCGCACGATGAAATCCTTGGCCTTCATCGGCAGCCGGATCGCCTCGTGCTCGTCGAGTATGCCGAGTTGAACCAGCAGGTCGGGAAACAGAAGTGGCTGGACCTGGTTGATGATCAGGCCCATCGCGCCCTCGTCGCTGTGGGCACAAATGTAGATGACGGCACGCGAGAACCTGTCGTCCTTCATCCCCGGCATGGCGATGAGGAACTGGTCGTCGAGAAAACCGTGCTGTGAAGCACCCTTTTTCTGGCGTAAGAGGTCCATAGCAAGAACCTAACGCGTTTCCCGGCTTCTTGAAAGATGGCGATAGGGTCGCGGCGTTCATCTTTTCAAAGGCAACGTCACGCAAATATGATGCGATGTGTTGGCGCTCCCTGTTGCGGACGCTGCGGGAGCCTATCAAATCAGCGCCATGAAAATTGCATTAGGTTCCACTATCTGCCTGGGCTCGGCCTTGCTTGCCGCTGCCCCTGCCCACGCGTCGTCGTCGGCCTGGTTCGAGGCCGAAGGCGGGCGTTTCCGCCTCGTCACGTCGGGCGCTCCCGACGCCTCGGGCAAGCTCCAGGGCGTGCTCGACATCGAGCTCAAGCGCGGCTGGAAGACATATTGGCGCGACCCCGGCAATTCCGGAGTGCCGCCGCTGATCGACGTGACGGCAAGCCGCAACGTCTCGGCGGCGGAGTTTTCCTATCCCGCCCCGCAACGGCATGACGACGGCTATTCCAAATGGGCCGGCTATGACTATTCGGTGCGCCTGCCGGTCAGCTTTACTATTCCCGCAACCAGCGAGCCTTCAATGATCGCCGCCGATGTTTTCCTTGGCGTTTGCGAAACCATCTGCGTGCCGGTGCAGGCGCGCCTTGAAGTCGTTCCGGCTGCCGATCCCGACAACGCCGACGATGCCGCACTGGTGAAGGCCGCCCTTGCAGCCCTGCCGGCGGTCGCACAGCCCGAATTCGGTGTGATCGTGAAATCCAGCGAGGGCGAACACATCTCGCTCCTYGCGTCCTCCCCGGGCGCGCCAGAGGCCGTCGACGTCTTCATTGCCGGCACGGACGGCTATCAGTTCGGCACGCCCGTGCGGCATCTGGAGACAGGAAAGCCGGTCTTCACGATCAAGGTGCTCGAACGCCCGGCCACGAAACCTTCCGGCAAGGGCATTCCTTATACGCTGACGAGTGCTGCCGGCGCGGTCGAAGGATTCTTGCCCTACCCCTGAGCAAGATGCGCCCAACTTCCTACATCTGGCCGGCCATTGGATAAAACGCGCATCTGCGCTAGTTGGGATGCGCGTTCATCCTGGATCTTTCAACCACCACGCATGCGAGGAAATTCATGACCATTTCGATTGGCGACAAGCTGCCTGAGGCCACGTTCAAGACGATGACCGCCGACGGGGCCAAGAACCTCACCACAAACGAAATCTTCGCCGGCAAGAAGGTCGTGCTGTTTGCGGTTCCTGGCGCTTTCACGCCGACCTGCAGCAACAACCACCTGCCCGGCTATGTCGAGAACCATGACGCCATCATCGCGCGCGGCGTCGACACCATCGCTGTCGTTGCGGTCAACGACGTCCATGTCATGGGCGCCTGGGCGCGTTTCAGCGGCGGTGAAGGCAAGGTGCTGTTCCTCGCCGACGGCAGCGGCGATTTCGCCCGTGCGACAGGTCTCGACCTCGACCTGTCGGCAGCCGGCATGGGCTTGCGTTCGAAGCGGTTCTCGATGGTCGTCGAAGACGGCAAGGTCACGCAGCTCAACGTCGAAGGCTCGGCCGGACAGGCGATCGACTCCGGTGCTGCCAAGATCCTTGAGCAGCTCTGAAACTGCCCTTGCGCGTCGTCAGCCCTTGGCGGCGCGCAATCCGGCAGGTGGTCCGCTGCGTCCGGTCTTGAAGGGCGCCATGCCCTCGCGCGCCAGTTCGTCAGCGCGCTCGTTTTCGGCATGGCCGGCATGGCCCTTGATCCAATGCCACGTCACCTTGTGACGCTTGTTGGCCTCGTCAAGCGCCTGCCACAGCTCGCCATTCTTCACCGGCTTCTTGTCGGCCGTCTTCCAGCCATTCTTCTTCCAGCCGTGGATCCACTTGGAGATCCCGTCCATGACGTATTTGCTGTCGGTGTGCAGATCGACGGTGCACGGCTCCTTCAGCGCGTTCAGCGCCGAAATCGCCGCGAGCAGCTCCATGCGGTTGTTGGTCGTCTCGGCCTCGCCGCCGCACAGTTCCTTGGTCTTGCCGTTGTAGCGCATGATCGCGCCCCAGCCGCCGGGGCCCGGATTGCCCGAACAGGCTCCGTCGGTGAAGATCTCGATGTGCTTTGTCATTTCAGGCCGTATTCTTGTGCGGACTTGATCGTCCGGTGGAAGCGAAGGCGGCGGATATATTCCGACGGGTCACGCTTCATGACCAGCCCGCCATCCGGGACCGTCAGCCAGTCGTAGAGCCGCGTCAGCATGAAGCGCAGGGCCGAGCCGCGCGCCAGGATGGGCAGTGCCGCCTTCTCGTCACCGCTCAGCGGGCGGACGCTCTGGTAGCCTTCCAGGAGTGCCGTGCCCTTGGTCAGGTTGAAGGAAAAGTCCTTCTCGAAGCACCAGGCATTGAGGCAGGTGGCCAGATCGTAAGCGTAGATGTCGTTGCAGGCGAAATAGAAGTCGATCAGGCCCGACAGCTTGTCGCCGAGGAAAAAGACGTTGTCGGGAAACAGGTCGGCATGGATGACGCCCGAAGGCAGGTCCTTTGGCCAGCTTTTCTCGAATTCGGCGAAGTCGGCGTCGACTTCCCTGGCAAGGCCCGGCTCGACCTCGTCGGCGCGCGGGTGGGCTGCGTCCCACAGCTTGCGCCAGCCATCGATGGCGAGCGAATTCGGACGCGTCATCGCAAAATCCTGGCCGGCGATGTGCAGCTCGGCCAACGCCCTGCCGACCTCGCGACAATGCACGGCCTTGGGCCGGCGTAGCCACATGCCCTCAAGGAAGGTGATGATCACGGCCGGGCGACCGGCAAGCGTGCCGATGACATTGCCGTCCTTGCCGTCGACCGGCAGCGGGCAGGACAAGCCCTTATGGGCAAGGTGCTGCATCAGCCCAAGGAAGAACGGCAGGTCCGATTTTTCGACCCGCTTCTCATATAGCGTCAGGATGTACGACCCGGTCGTCGTGTGTAGCAGGAAATTGGTGTTCTCGGTGCCCTCGGCAATGCCCTTGTAGGACAAAAGCTCGCCGACCGGATAGTTGCGCAGGAACGCTCCGAGCTCGCCCTCGCCGACGTCGGTATAGACTGCCATCAGCCGTTACCGTTGACGAAGGCCATGTCGGCTGGCGTCAGCTCGACGTCGCGCAATACCCGCATCACCGGAAAGTCCTCCGTCTCGGTCGCCGTTATCGCGAGTTCCACATTCACCTCGAAGCGCTCACGGAAAGCGTTGATGATCTCGTCGACGATGATCTCCGGTGCCGAAGCACCGGCCGACAGTCCCAGCGTAGCGATGCCGCCTATGTCGTTCCACGGTATCTCCGACGCGCGCTGAACCAGCAGCGACATCTTGGCACCTGCCCGCTCGGCGACTTCGACGAGACGGCGCGAATTGGACGAGTTGGGCGCGCCGACAACCAGGTAAAGGTCGGATCCTGGGGCCGTCTCCTTCACCGCGTCCTGGCGGTTGGTGGTGGCATAGCAGATCGATTCGGCGGCAGGCGCCTGCAGCGCCGGGAACTTTTCCTGCAGCGCCTTCAAGATGCCTGCGGTGTCTTCGACAGACAGCGTGGTCTGGGTGACGAAGCCGAGCTGTTCGGGATCCACTGGGGCAAAATTCTGAACGTCGGCTTCGGTCTCGATCAGCGTGACCGCGCCATCGTTGAGTTGCCCCATGGTGCCGATCACTTCGGGGTGGCCGGCATGGCCGATCAACAGCACATGGCGGCCCTTGCGCTGATGGCGCATCGCCTGCTTGTGCACCTTGGAGACCAACGGGCAGGTTGCGTCGAGATAGAAAAGATTGCGCGCAACCGCATCGGCCGGCACCGATTTCGGCACGCCATGGGCGGAAAACACCACCGGCGCATCCTGGTGTTCGACGGGGATTTCGCTCAGCTCTTCGATGAAGACCGCGCCGAGGTTCTGCAGCCCCTCGACAACATAGCGGTTATGCACGATCTCATGGCGGACAAAGACCGGCGCGCCGTATTTCTTCAGCGCCAAAACAACGATCTGGATCGCACGGTCGACGCCTGCGCAAAAGCCGCGCGGCTGGCAGAGCCTGATTGTCAGGGGCGGTTTGGTAAGCGTCTGGGGCATTTAATCCGGTTCTTCATTCAGTGCCGAAATGATGTCTGCAACCCCTTGCTGTCAAGGGAGACCCGCTGTCATTTGCCTTCGGGCCGGCGCATCAGCCAAAAGCCCATGACACCCAAAAGTGCAGCCGCAAGCCCATACCATGTCACGGCATATTGCAGGTGGTTGTTGGGCATATCGACCATGGTGACGCCGCCGACCGGCAGGCCACCTGGGTTGGCCGTATCGTCGGCATCGACGAAGAATGGCAGCACGACAGCACCTGACGGCAGACCTGCGGTCGCAGCCATCACGTCGCGATCCTTCCAGTAAAAGATGTTCTTCACCGGGTCGTTGTCAGGCACCAGGGAACCGGGCTTGCCATCGAGCGGGTTGCGCGCGAGGCCTACGATGTTGACCGGCCCCGTCACCTGGCCGACCGGCCGCTTGGCCGCATTCTTGAAATCGTAGGGAACGAAGCCGCGATTCACCAGGACGAAGCGGCCATCTTCCAGCTTGAGCGGGGTGTAGACGTAAAAGCCCGACTGGCCTTCCCAGGTGGCGAAGAAATGCCGCTCGCCTTCGTGAGCAAAGGTTCCCGAGAGCGTCACCGGCCAATAGTCGACATCGCTGGTGGCGCGGAACTTCACTTCCATCTCGGACAATGGCAGCGGTTGGGACTGCGTGCGTTCGGCGATCTGGGCGATCAGCTCCTCTTTCCAATAGAGGCGCTGGACCTGCCAGCTGCCGAGCGCGATCAAGAGCGCGAAAGCAATGGTGCCGAGCACGAGCATCAGAACAAGCCCGGAGCGGCGCGCCGGGGCAGACATGGTTTTCTGGTCGCTCATTCGCCCTTGTCCAAACGCCCTTCGGCGGCCTTGTTACGGTATTGCAGGGTAATCAGTACGCCCTTGATCAGCCGCAGTGAGCCGAGGCTGAGGATCAAGGTCAGCGGTATCCAGAGCAGCAGGTGAAGCCACAGCGGCGGCGCCAGCGTCACCTCCATCCACAAAGCGAGACCGACGACCACGAAGCCGATGATCAGGATGACGAACACCGCCGGTCCGTCGCCAGCGTCGGCGAAGGAATAGTCGAGCCGACAGACGCCGCATTCCTTGCCGACGGTGAGGAAGCTCGAAAACAGCTTGCCCTCGCCGCAGCGCGGACAGCGTCCCTTGAGCCCGGCCGCGATCGGATCGACCGGCGGCCAGATCGCCTTGTCGTCACTCATGGATTTATCTCAATGGGAGTGCCGTCTTCGACCATCTGCCAGATCTCCGCCATTTCCTCGTCGGTAACGGCGATACAGCCATTCGTCCAGTCGAACATCTGCACCAGCCAGGACCACCAGCCATACCCGTTCGGTTGGCCGTGGATCATAATCATTCCGCCGGGATCGACACCTGCTCTCTTTGCCGCAGCCACGTCGTCGGCATTGGGATAGGAGACGTGGATCGATCGGTAATAGCCGCTGCCGGGGTTCCGCCAATCAAGCACATAGCGGCCTTCTGGCGTGCGCTCGTCGCCTTCCTGGCCTTTGTGGCCAACCGGACTGGCACCGAGCGCGACAGCATAGCTGCGAACCACCTTGTCGCCTGATACCAACTCCAGCCGGCGCTCGGACTTGGCCACCCGCACCAGGTCGATGACGTCGGCTGAGGCAAACGCCGTTGAGGCGACAAGGGCAATCAAAGGGAGGGCGAAGCGGCAAATCAGCATGCTTGGTGGTTGCCGCAGAAAAGCGCCAAAAAAGAGAAGGCGGCCGCGTTGCCGCGACCGCCTTGCATCAAGAACCGGATCGATCAGTGGCCGGCAGCGATGGTGGCGCCCGCCGAACCCCAAACATAGATCGCGGTGAACAGGAACAGCCAGACCACGTCGACGAAGTGCCAGTACCAGGCAGCCGCCTCGAAGCCGAAATGCTGCTTCGGCGTAAAGCCGCCACCCATGGCGCGGAACAGGCACACCAGCAGGAAGATCGTGCCGACGATGACGTGGAAGCCATGGAAGCCAGTCGCCATGAAGAAGGTCGCGCCGTAGATCGAGTCGCGGAAAGCGAACGGAGCGTGGATGTACTCGTAGGCCTGCACGAAGGAGAACAGGATGCCGAGGCCGACCGTCAGCGCGAGGCCGTTGACCAGGCCCTTGCGATCATTGTTCAGCAGCGCGTGGTGCGCCCAGGTCACCGCCGTGCCCGAAAGCAGCAGGATGATGGTGTTGTAGAGCGGCAGGTGCCAGGGATCGAGAACCTCGATGCCCTTCGGCGGCCAGACGCCGCCGGTGAACTCGGCGCGCATCACCTGGTGAACTTCGCCAGGGAACAGTGCAGCGTCGAAGAAGGCCCAGAACCAGGCAACGAAGAACATCACCTCGGAGGCGATGAACATGATCATGCCATAGCGCAGGTGCAGCGACACGACGCGCGTGTGATGCCCCTCATTGCCTTCCTTGATCGTGTCCGACCACCAGCCGAACATGGTGTAGAGCACGATCAGCAGGCCGATCGCGAAGATCCAATAGTTGGCGTTCGCGGCGTTGTAGCCGAAGATCGGGAAGACGCTGCCTTTCAGGTGCTGCATCCAGGCGACGCCGCCGAAAGCCATGACGAGCGCGCCCAGCGAGCCGAGGAACGGCCACGGGCTAGGATCGATGATGTGATAGTCGTGTTGTGGTTTCGCGTGCGCGTCTGCCATATCAGCCCCCGGCTTTTCCGTCGGAATTAACATTTTTCGCTTCGCCGTCAACCTTTGGCGCGGCTGCTACGGGCTTTTCCCCCTCAATCGGGAAAAAGGTATAAGACAAGGTTATCGTCCTGAGGTCCTTGAGATCGGGCTCGTTGACGATCGCCGGATCGACAAAAAAGACGACCGGCATATCAAGCGTTTCGCCCGGCTTCAGCGTGGTGTCGCTGAAGCAGAAGCACTCAACCTTGTTGAAATAAGCGCCTGCCAGTTCTGGCGTGACGTTGAACGTCGCGCGGCCTTGGGTCGGCTTGTCGAAGACGTTCTTTGCCGTGTAATGCGCCTGGGTCGTTTCGCCGATCTTGATCTTGACGTCGCGCGCGACCGGCTGGAACTGCCAGGGCAATCCACCCGAAATATTGGCGTCGAATCGGATGGTGACCTCACGATCGAGGATCTTGTCGGAATACTGCTCCACGCGCTGGGTCGTGCCGCCATAACCGGTGACCTGGCAGAACATCGCGTAGAGCGGCACAGCGGCATAGGCCATGCCAACCATACCACCGACAAAAGCGATGCACATGCCGGCAACCTTGCGGTTGGAGCTCTGCTTCTTGGCCTCGGCCTCGGTCTCGTTTGTCATGCCATTGCTCATAGCGAGCGGTCCAGGATGGCCGGGCCGAACTTCGCTATCGTGGCGAGATAAAAGATGATGACAAGTGCCGCGAGCGCCAGGCCGATGGCGATGTTGCGGCTGCGCCGCGCTTTCTTCTGCTTGTCAGTGAGCGTGACGAAATTGTTGTCGGACATATCATGCGCCTCCAAGCGCAAAGACACGCTCGATGACGCTGTCAGCCAGATAGGCCGCAAAGATCACGAACAGGTAAAGCAGCGAGTAGCCAAACAGCGCCTTTGCGGGCTTCATCACCCGGTCGCTGTCGGGCATGCGAAGCACCTTCCAGGCATACCAGACAAAGCCGATGCCGAGCGCCAGCGCAACCACGCCGTAGCCGATGGTGGTATAGCCGAGCAGCCAGGGCGCCACGCCAATGGGCGCAAGCAGCAGCGAATAGGCAAATATCTGCCGGCGCGTCGACGCTTCGCCGGCGACGTTCGGCATCATCGGGATGCCGGCGCGCTCATAATCCTGCGACTTGAACAGCGCGAGCGCCCAGAAATGCGGCGGCGTCCACAAGAAGGTGATCAGGAAGAGCACGAAGCTCTCGAAGCTGACCGACCCGGTAATGGCGGCCCAGCCGATCATCGGCGGCAGCGCACCGGCTGCGCCACCAATGACGATGTTCTGTGGCGTCCAGCGCTTGAGCCACATCGTGTAGATGACGGCGTAAAAGAAGATGGTGAAGGCGAGCAGTGCCGCCGACAGCCAGTTGATGAGGACGCCGAGCGTCATCACCGAAAGGACCGACAGCACCAGACCGAAGGTCAGCGCCTCATGCGGCGTCACCTTGCCTGAAGGCACCGGCCGGTTGGCGGTGCGCGTCATGACGGCGTCGATGTCGGCGTCGTACCACATGTTGAGGGCACCCGAAGCGCCGGCACCTATGGCGATCGCTAGGATCGCAACGACGGCGAGTAACGGGTTGATGGTCTCGGGCGCGGCAACCATGCCGACAAAGGCAGTAAAGACCACCAGTGACATCACACGCGGCTTCAGCAGGGCGAAGAAATCGCCAGCCGTCGCCTCCGACATGCGGATGGTTTGGTCTTCAAACCGGTTGTGGACAAGGGCCATGCGTACTTACGTCCAGTCGTTCCGTTTGGCCGAAACCGCCGGTCTGGCCGGCGGCCTCGTAGTTCAGTCAGCGACTTACTTGATCTTCGGAAGCTGTTCCCACTGATGGAAGGGCGGCGGCGAAGGCAGCTGCCATTCGAGCGTGGTCGCACCCTCGCCCCAGGGATTGGCACCAGCGACGCGCTTCTTGGAGAAGGCTTCGAAGACGCCGAACAGGAAGATCAGCACGCCGACGGCGGAGATATAGGAGCCGTAGGACGACACCATGTTCCAGCCGGCGAACGCATCGGGATAGTCGATGTAGCGGCGCGGCATACCGGCAAGGCCAAGGAAATGCTGCGGGAAGAAGACCAGGTTCACGCCCACGAACGTCACCCAGAAGTGGGTGTTGGCGATCGCCGACGAGTACATGTAGCCAGTCATCTTCGGGAACCAGTAGTACCAGGCCGCGAAGATCGCGAACACGGCACCCAGCGACAGCACGTAGTGGAAGTGCGCGACGACGTAGTAGGTGTCGTGCAGCGAACGGTCGAGACCGGCGTTGGCCAGCTGCACGCCGGTGACGCCACCGACGGTGAACAGGAAGATGAAGCCGATCGCCCAGATCATCGGGGTCTTCATCGAGATCGAACCGCCCCACATGGTGGCGATCCACGAGAAGATCTTCACGCCCGTCGGAACCGCGATGACCATCGTGGCGAAGACGAAGTAGCGCTGCGTGTCGAGCGACAGGCCGGTGGTGTACATGTGGTGAGCCCACACGACGAAGCCGACGGCACCAATGGCGACCATGGCGTAGGCCATGCCGAGGTAACCGAAGATCGGCTTCTTGGAGAAGGTCGACACGATGTGGCTGACGATGCCGAAGCCCGGCAGGATCAGAATGTACACTTCCGGGTGACCGAAGAACCAGAACAGGTGCTGGAACAGGATCGGATCGCCGCCGCCTTCAGGCGCGAAGAAGGTCGTGCCGAAGTTGCGGTCGGTCAGAAGCATGGTGATGCCACCTGCCAGAACCGGCAGCGAAAGCAGCAGCAGGAAGGCGGTGATCAGCACCGACCAGGCAAACAGCGGCATCTTGTGCAGCGTCATGCCCGGAGCGCGCATGTTGAAGATCGTGGTGATGAAGTTGATCGCACCCAGGATCGACGACGCACCAGCGATGTGCAGCGACAGGATCGCGAGATCCATCGCAGGACCAGGCTGACCCGAGGTCGACAGCGGCGGATAGATCGTCCAGCCACCACCCACGCCATGGGCGCCAGGAGCGCTCGGCATGAATGCCGACAGGATCAGCAGGATGAAGGCCGGCGGAAGCAGCCAGAACGAGATGTTGTTCATGCGCGGGAACGCCATGTCAGGCGCGCCGATCATGATCGGAACCATCCAGTTGGCAAAACCGCCGATCAGCGCGGGCATGACCATGAAGAAGATCATGACCAGGCCGTGCGCCGTGGTGAAGGCATTATACATGCTCTTGCCGGCGTCGACCGCGGCATCGCCGTTGACGCCATAGACCATCTCGGCCAGGCCGCTGAAGATCTGAACGCCTGGCTCAGCGAGCTCCCAGCGCATCATCACCGACAAGAAGCCACCCACGATACCCGCGAAAATCGCGAAGATCAGGTACATCGTACCGATATCTTTGTGGTTGGTCGAATACACCCACCGAACCCAGCCCGTCGGCCTGTGGTCGTGATGGTCGTGAGCTGCAGCGCCTGCCATGTTCCGCTCCGTTCCCTGATCTTATCTACCGCGGCTCAGTTGCCGGCGGCCGCAACCTTGGCCGCACCATCCGTCGCAGCCATCAGCGCCTTGTTGGCACCTGGCAGGTCGGACTTCGCAGCAGCAAGCCACGTGTTGTATTGTGCGTCGGAGACGACGCGAATTGCGATCGGCATGTAGGCGTGATCCTTGCCGCAAAGCTCGGAGCACTGGCCGTAATAGAGGCCTTCCTTGTCAGCCTTGAACCAGATCTCGTTGATGCGACCCGGCACCGCGTCCGTCTTGATGCCGAAAGCCGGCATGGCGAAGGCGTGGATGACGTCGCTAGCGGTGACCAGGACGCGAACCATGGTGCTGACGGGAACGACAATCTCGTTGTCGACGGCGAGAAGACGCGGATAGGCCGCCTTGTCTTCCTTGCCGGCAGCGGCGCGATCACCTTCGGCGAGCATCGCCGAGTTGAAGGAAAGCGGCTCGGCGTTCTGGTACTCGTAGTCCCAGTTCCACTGGTTTGCGGTCGCCTTGATCGTCAGCTTTGCCTCTTCCGGCGGCGAGTACTGCGCGGTCAGAAGCTGGAAGGACGGGATCGCCAAAAACAGCAGAATCACAACCGGACCGACGGTCCAGATGACCTCGATCAGCGTGTTGTGGCTGGTACGTGACGGAACTGGGTTGGCGCTCGCCCGGAACCGCCAGATGCAATAGGCCAAGAGCGCGAGCACGAAGAGCGTGATCGGGATGATGAACCAAAGCGTGTAGCGCTCGAACCAGGTGATCTGTTCCATGATACCGGTCGCGGCCGGCTGGAAGGTAGTCTGCCAAGGCGTCGGCTGTGCCGCATAGGCCGCGACGCTGGCAAGGGTAGCAGTCGCCGCGACGGCGCTAGCAAAGATCTTTCTCATCGCCCTCTGTATCTCCCATTTCCATGCGGGCGTAGCCGCAAGGACATCCTGCCGCTCCGGGACGGGAATCCCAGAGACGTTCGGAGGTTCAAACCATACTCTCTTTCCAACCGCAAGGAAGCAGAGGCGTAACCCATGCGGCATTTTTGCGCGCAGGCACAGAGGCTGGCGCCGCGACGCGTTTGGCGCTAGTTGAAGAACGCGCAGGCGGAGCGGCTATTCGCCCGCTTTGTGCTGCCATGCCCTGGAAAGGCGTCGCAATTCGGGCCAAATTGGGCTCGAATGTCTGGAAAACCTTAGATTGCGGGATGGCGATGGCGCTGTCTTGTTATTTACTTGCTGCCTGCACGACCTAAATTGTCGTGATTCGCAATGGAGCCGTGATGAAGTCTGGGCTGTTTAAAACCTTGGCGAAGGTGTTGGTCGCCGCTGCCTGCGTGGTTCCCATGCAGGCCGGCGCGCAGCAAAGCGGCACGGTAAAGTCCACCCATGGCGCCTGGTCGATCATCTGCGACACGCCCGCGGGTGCCACCAACGAACAATGCGTGATGATGCAAAACGTCATCGCCGAAGACCGCCCGGAGATGGGGCTGTCGGTGGTTATCCTGCGCACCGCCGACAACAAGGCCGAGATCCTGCGCGTGCTCGCCCCGCTTGGCGTGCTCCTGCCCAACGGCCTCGGCCTCAATGTCGACCAGAAGGACATCGGCCGCGCTTATTTCGTGCGCTGCTTCCAGGACGGCTGCTATGCCGAGGTGATCCTCGACAAGACACTGCTCGACACGCTGAAAACAGGCAAATCGGCCACCTTCATCGTCTTCCAGACCCCCGAAGAAGGCATCGGCATCCCAGTCGACCTTAACGGCTTTGGCGAAGGTTTCGCCGCGCTGCCGTAAGCGTTTGGCGCCGGAGACATTGTCCGGAGCCCTCGCGTCGCCTACATCGGGGTGAACACATTCACCTTGCATATGAGGCGACGCGCCATGACCAGCCTTCTCAGCCAGTTCGACATATCAGAAGACCGCGTACGCCAGATCGTCGCCGAGACGATCGAGGGCGCCGACGACGGCGAATTGTTCCTCGAATATAGCGAGGGCGAAGCGCTGATGTTCGACAATGGCCGGCTGAAGACGGCCAGCTTCAACACCGACCAGGGTTTTGGCCTGCGCTCCGTTGCCGGCGAGGCAACCGGCTATGCGCATTCGAGCGACCTCTCGGAGTCGGCGTTGCTGCGTGCCGCCGACGCGGTCTCCGCAGTCAAAGGCGGCTATTCCGGCACGCTTGCCGCAGCCCCCGCACGCACCAACTCTCATCTCTATGGCGAGGAAAACCCGATTTCCTCGCCCTCTTTCGAGGCCAAGTCCAAGCTGTTGCAGGAAATTGACTCGTGGCTGCGCGACAAGGATCCGCGCGTCCGCCAGGTCACGGCATCGCTTGCCGCTTCGTGGCAGCATGTCGAGATCCTGCGCGGCGACGGCCAGGTGGTGCGCGACATCCGCCCGCTGGTGCGCATGAGCATTTCTGTTGTCGTCGGCGACGGCGACCGCCAGGAAAGCGGCTCATACGGCGCGGGCGGACGCAAGAGCTTCGACGAGTTCCTGACCGAGGAAAGCTGGAAGGATGCGGCCGGCCAAGCACTTCGCCAGGCGCTGGTCAATCTGGAGGCCATCCCCGCCCCTGCCGGCACCTTCGACATCGTCTTGTCGAGCGGCTGGCCGGGCGTGATGCTGCATGAGGCCGTCGGCCACGGCCTCGAAGGCGACTTCAACCGCAAAAAGACCTCGGCCTTTGCCGGCCTGCTGGGCCAGCAGGTCGCGGCCAAGGGCGTCACCGTCGTCGATGACGGCACGATCGCCGAACGCCGTGGCTCGCTCACCGTCGATGACGAGGGCACGCCGAGCGGCCGCAACGTGCTGATCGAGGACGGCAAGCTTGTCGGCTACATGCAGGACCGCCAGAACGCGCGGCTGATGGGCATGAAGGCGACCGGCAACGGCCGCCGCGAATCCTATGCGCACCAGCCGATGCCGCGCATGACCAACACCTACATGACCTCAGGCGACATGACGCCGGAAGAGATCATCGCTTCGGTCAAGAACGGCATCTATGCCGTATCCTTCGGTGGCGGTCAGGTCGACATCACCTCGGGCAAGTTCGTATTCGGCTGCACCGAAGCCTACATGATCGAGGACGGCAAGGTGACCCAGCCGATCAAGGGCGCGATGCTGATCGGCAACGGCCCGGACGCGATGCACCGGGTCTCGATGGTCGGCAACGACATGAAGCTCGACACCGGCATCGGCATGTGCGGCAAGGCCGGCCAGGGCGTGCCTGTCGGCGTCGGCCAGCCGCATCTCAGGATGAACCAGATGACGGTCGGCGGCACGCGGGTTTAAGGTCGGCAAGGCGCGCTGGGCGCGCCTTCACCGCCTCTTTTTCGGCTTTTCCAGCAGGGCTACGGCCTCGACATGATGCGACCAGAGGAACTGGTCGATCGGCGTCACAGCCTTTAGCGTATAACCGCCGTCGATGAGAATGCGCAGGTCCCGTGCGAGCGTCGCCGGATTGCAGGAGACGGCGGCCACCATCGGCACGTCCGAGCGGGCAATCTGCTTGCACTGATCCTCGGCACCGGCGCGCGGCGGATCGAAGACGATGCCGTCAAAAGCGTTCAGCTCCTTGAAGGTCAGCGGACGCCGGTCGAGGTCGCGGCGCTCGACTGTGACGCGCTTCAAGCCATTGGCGAAGCGGAAGCCGCGATCGAGCGCTGCCAATGCCGGCGCGTCGCCCTCCACCGCGTGAACCTCGGAGTTAGCCGCGAGCCTGAGCGCGAAGGTGCCGCAGCCCGAATAGAGGTCGGCGACCTTCTTGGCCTTGCGCATATGGCCGGTCACGAGTGCCGCCATCGCACCCTCGGCCTCGCCCACTGCCTGGACGAATGCGCCCGGCGGCGGCGTCACTGTCGCTGCACCAAAGGTCAGCATCGGCTTGACCGGCTCGACGATGATCTCACCGTCGATGGAGAGCCTTGCGATCTTGGACTTGATGACAAAATCGGTCGCGGCACGGCGGATCGCTTCGGTCGGCTTACCGCAATCGGCAGCCGCCACGTCGAAACCGGATTCAGTCGCGGTGATCAGGAACCTGAAGGGCTTCGACGTATTGGCGATGATGCCGGCCAGGTGACGCAGGACAGCACTCGCCTCGACGATTTCCGGCAGAAGGACGGGGCATTCCTCGATGTCGACGAGGGTATGGGAAAACGCCTGGTTGTAGCCGAGATGCAGTCCGGTTTCGGTGTTGCGTGCTGTAAAGGCCGCGCGGCGCCGGCTATGCGGCGGACAGGCAATCAGATCGCCAACCGGGACCTCGATACCCCTCGCCTTCAGCGCCTGGACCACAAGGCCGCGCTTCCAGTCGCGATAGGCGCTGTCTTCAAGATGCTGGATCGCGCAGCCGCCGCATTCGGTGAAATGGCGACAAGCGGGCTCGATTCGTTGAGGTGACGGCTCGATGATCGCGAGCAGCTGCGCGCGGTCCTTCTCGCGCGCTGCGGTCACCGTCTCCCCAGGCAGCGCGAACGGGATGAAGATGTGCCCGCCATTGGCATCGACGACGCCGTCGCCATGCGCGCCCAGCCGCGCAATCTCGAAACGAGTCGTCATTGGTCTTTCACTCCACCGAGCAGATATTCGCGGTTGCCGTCACCGCCTTCGAGCGGCGAGGCGCAGATACCGAGCGCGCGCCAGCCCGGAATGGCGTCGAGCCACAGTCGCAATTCTTCAGCCATGCGCGGCCCATCTTCAGTATTCTTGAGCAGCCCGCCCTTGCCGATCGCCTCGCGCCCGGCTTCGAACTGCGGCTTGACCAGAAAGACGCCCTTGGCGCCTGTAGCTGCCAGATCGAGCGCATTGGGCAAGGCCAGGCGCAACGAAATGAAACTGACATCCGAAACCAGGAAATCAGGCTGCCGACCGCCAAGATCATCTGATGTCAGATTGCGGGCGTTGAGCCCTTCCAGGCACGTCACGCGCGGATCGCCCCGCAGCATCGGGTGCATCTGGCCATGACCGACGTCGATCGCCACGACCTGGGTTGCGCCGCGTTCCAACAGCACTTGGGTGAAACCACCGGTCGATGCGCCAACATCAAGCGCCTGGCTGCCTGCAGGATCGAAACCGAAATGGTCGAGCGCGGCAATCAGCTTGAGCGCCGCCCGGGAGACATAGGCCTGGGCCGGATCATTAACGTCGATGACCACGTCGGCGGCTACGGTCTGTCCGGGCTTCTTGGCCAATTGGCCATCAACTGCTACAGCACCGCGTGCCACCGCATCGCGGGCGCGCGAGCGGCTCGCAAACAAACCGCGGCCGACGAGCAATTCGTCGAGCCGCAGGCTGGTCCCGGAGCGCTGCGCGTCCGATTGGACGCGCAAAGGGGCTCCAACGTCTTGTATCTGCGCATCGTGCTTTCCGGAAATCGATTTCGATTTCCGGGCCGATGCGCGGGCTTGCCTTGAGATTTCCATGGCTTTCAATGGCGAATGCGCGCCTGCAAGGCAAGCGCTCACTCGAAATGCTCAGGCGCGGACGGCGTGGGCCGACTTGCCGAGCGCTGCGAAGACGGCTCGCACGATGCCGCCTGAATCAAGGCCGGCATCGACATACATCTTGTCGGGATTGGCGTGGTCGACGAAGCTGTCGGGCAGCGTCAGCGCACGCACCTTGAGGCCGTTGTCGAGCAGACCGTTGCGGGCGAGGAAATCGAGCACCTGGCTGGTGAAGCCGCCGACCGAGCCTTCCTCGACCATGACCAGCACCTCATGCGAGCGCGCCAGGCGGCGGATCAGATCCTCGTCCAGCGGCTTGGCGAAGCGCGCGTCGGCGACAGTTGTCGACAGGCCGGCAGCACCGAGTTCCTCGGCGGCGAGCAGGCATTCCTTGAGGCGCGTACCGAACGACAGCAGTGCGACCTTGGTGCCTTCCTTGACCACCCTGCCCTTGCCGATCTCCAGCACCGAGCCGCGCTCGGGCATGTCGACACCGACGCCGTTGCCCCGGGGATAACGGAACGAGATCGGGCCTTCGTCATATTCGGCGGCCGTGCGCACCATGTGGCGCAACTCCGCCTCATCGGCGGCTGCCATGACGACGAAGTCAGGCAGCGAGGCGAGATAGGTCGTATCGAAGGCGCCGCAATGGGTCGGCCCATCCGCGCCGACAAACCCGGCTCGGTCGATCGGGAAACGAACCGGCAGCTTCTGGATGGCGACGTCGTGCACGACCTGGTCGTAGGCGCGCTGCAGGAAGGTCGAGTAGATCGCAACAAACGGCTTGTAGCCTTCCGTGGCCAGGCCTGCGGCAAACGTCACCGCATGCTGCTCGGCGATGCCAACATCGAATGTGCGTGACGGAAACGCTTCGCCGAAAAGATCAAGGCCGGTGCCCGAAGGCATGGCGGCAGTGACGGCGACGATCTTGTCGTCGGCGCGCGCTTCCTGGAGCAGGCTTTCGGCAAACACCTTGGTGTAAGCAGGCGCGTTGGCAGGCGCCTTGGCCTGGGCCCCGGTGATGACGTCGAACTTGTTGACACCATGGTACTTGTCGGAGGCAGCTTCAGCGGGCGCGTAGCCCTTGCCCTTCTGGGTCACGACATGGATCAGCACCGGGCCGGTGCCATTGTCACGGACGTTCTTCAGCACCGGAATCAGATGCTCGAGATTGTGGCCATCGATCGGGCCGATGTGGAAAAAGCCCATCTCCTCAAACAGCGTGCCACCGGTGACAAAGCCGCGCGCATGCTCAACGGCACGGGTGATCGCACGGTCGACGCGGCGGCCGAGATATGAGGTCAGCTTCTTGCCGAGCTCGCGCACACCGGCATAGGTGCGGCCAGATGCGAGACGCGCCAGATACGCGCTCATCGCGCCCGCCGGCGGTGCGATCGACATGTCATTGTCGTTGAGGATGACGATCAGGCGCGCGTCGAGCGCACCGGCATTGTTCATCGCTTCATAGGCCATGCCGGCCGACATGGCGCCGTCGCCGATAACGGAAATGACGTTGTTGCGGCCACCGCTGAGGTCGCGCGCGACCGCCATGCCGAGGCCTGCGGAAATCGAGGTTGACGAGTGCGCAGCACCGAAAGGATCGTATTCGCTCTCGGAGCGCTTGGTGAAACCGGAGAGACCGTTCTCCTGGCGCAGCGTGCGGATGCGGTCGCGTCGGCCGGTCAGGATCTTGTGCGGATAGGCCTGGTGGCCGACGTCCCAGATGATGCGGTCGTCAGGCGTGTCGAAGACATAATGCAACGCAACCGTCAGCTCGACCACGCCGAGGCCAGCACCCAGATGGCCACCCGTCTGCGACACCGCGTCGATCAACTCGGCCCGCAACTCGCTGGCCAGTTGCGGCAGCTGGCTCTCATCGAGCGCGCGCAGGTCGGACGGCAGGCGGACCTTGTCCAGAAGGGGCGTTTCAGGTTTTGCGTTCATCACTCAGCACTAACATCAATTAACCTTTGGCAGATACGTCCACGGGCTGCGAAAGTAAATGCGTGGAGGTGACGCGGCTCAGCTTTCAGGCAGCGGAATGAATTCTTCCTCGTCGCCAGGAACGATATCGAAGCGCCCGGTCTTCCATTCGTTCTTGGCCTGCTCGATGCGTTCTTTCGACGAGGAGACGAAATTCCACCAGATGTAGCGCTTGGAACCCAGCGACGCGCCGCCGAACAGCATGAAATGCGCACCGGTCTCAGAGCCAACGACGATCTCGTCGCCGGGCCGAAACACCAAAAGCCGCTCGGGCGGAAAACGGTCGCCCAAAATGTCGAGCTCGCCGTTGAGCGTGTAGATGGCGCGCTCCTCGGCATCGGCAGGGATTTTGATCCTTGCACCGGGCGCGAGCGAAATGTCGGCATAAAGCGTGTCGGACGCCGCCCGCACAGGCGAGCGCAGCCCCTTGAAGTCCCCGATGATGAGGCGACCGGTGGCGCCGTCGGCAGCAAATATCGGCAGGTCGGCGTAGCCAGTATTTTCAAACAGCGGCGCTACCTCTTCCTTGCCGTCAGGCAGGGCCAGCCACGTCTGCAGGCCAGACACCGACATCGGCGCGCCGCGCAGTTCCTCGGGCGTGCGCTCGGAATGCACGATGCCCCTGCCCGCCGTCATCAGGTTCACGTCGCCCGGCGCGATGACCATCTCGGTGCCGAGCGAATCGCGGTGCCTGATCTTGCCGTCAAACAGGTAGGTGACGGTCGCAAGCCCGATATGCGGATGCGGCCTCACATCGAGCGCGTGGCCGGCACGCAGGATCGCCGGGCCCATGCGGTCGAAGAAGATGAACGGCCCGACCAGTCGGCGCTTGGCCGTCGGCAAAGCGCGGCGGACCTGGAAGCCGTCGATGTCCTTGGCGTTGGGGATGACCATCAGTTCGATGGCGTCGCAGGAAAAAGCATCGCCTGGCGTTGGGTCGGGTGCGGGAAAAAAGCTCATGGCCATATCCTAGAGCGCTAGGAGCGCGAATGTCACCAAGCGTAGCACAACACTCAGGCAAACCTCAGAGCCGAGCGTGCCTTCGCCTTGGCGGCTTCTTCCTCGCGATTGCGCGGATGTTGGTGCGTTTCCATCGAGTGCAGCAAGTCGTGCGCTGCATCAGTGATCCTGTCGACCGCGCGGTTGAACGCTTCTTCGTTCTTCTTTGCGGGTTTTGTAGAACCGCTCAGCTTGCGGACAAACTGCAGTGCGGCGTCGCGGATCTCGTCATGCGTTGCCGGCGGATCGAAATTGAACAATGTCTTGATGTTGCGGCACATCGCCTGCTCCCGGGCTTTCCACCAATTGGGCACCTCATAACTGGGCGCAATGTGCCACGAGGTCAAGCTGAGCGCCTGCCGGTGYGAACACGTGTCACCCAAATATCAGGGCGCCCGCGCCAAGGAGAAGCGCGCTGTAGGTTCCCACCATGCCGGGCGCGCTCAACGGCGTCCTTCCCGTCATCATCCCCGCAATGTGCAGGCAACGGCCAACAACCAGCAACCCGGCGATGGCCCACAGCATCGCCACCGGGGTCTGACGATATTCGGCCAGCGCGAGCAGGATCAGGGCAAGCGGCACATATTCGATGAAGTTGCCCTGGGCACGGATGCGCCGCATCAAGGTGGTGTCCTCACTCAGGCCGATCTTAACCCCGACCTTCTTGCGCCGCAGGCTTACCGCAATGCTCATGACGACCAGAGCTACAGCCGCGAGCGCGGCGGTCGTCGACGTTATCGGCAGCATGGCTTTCCCTCCCAACCGGACTTTGCCCGGTCAGCTAATCATTTTTCACTTGCATTTTGCAAGTTAAAATCCATCCTGTGGTGATGACCCAGTTCCGTTCCGCATGCCCCATCGCCTCGGCGCTCGACATCGTCGGCGACAAGTGGTCCCTTGTGATAATTCGATCGATGGTGATGGGCGCGACCAGCTATTCGGATTTCCTGTCAACGCCGGAAAAGATCTCGACCAATATCCTGGCGGAAAGGTTGCGCCGTCTGGAAGACGCCGGCCTCATCGTGCAGGCACAATCACGCCAAGGCGCAACCCGGGGCGCCTATGCGCTGACGGCGAAAGGGGCGGCACTTATTCCCGCCCTGCAAGAGCTTGCCCGCTGGGGTGAAACGCAGCTACCGGACCGCTGGGCAGCACCGGAACGTTTCTATGCGGCACGGCCCGACGATTTTACGGGCCATGGCGGGGGATCAACGGACTGAACGGGATGTCGCTCACTCCGCGTCGAGCGGTTCGGTGCCAACCGGCTTGCCGTCGCGCGACAGGCGAATCTTTTCGACCTTGTCTTCGGCTGCCTTCAACAGGCGGTCGCAATGCGCCTTCAGCGCCTCGCCGCGCTCATAGATCTTGATCGACTGGTCGAGCGGCACGTCGCCGCGCTCAAGATCGTCGACGATCTTTTCCAGTGCGGCCAACKCCTGTTCGAAGCTCATCGCCTTGATTTCGTCATTGGGCTCAGCGGCCATGGTTCATCCTTTCATCAGGCGTGTGACGTGGGCGGCCACCGAAAAGGCCAGCCCGTGAAGATCGTAGCCACCTTCCAGCAGGCTGATAAGGCGATTGCCGGAATGGCTTGCAGCACTATCCATCATTTGGCCGGTCGCCCAGTCAAAATCGGCCTCGGTCAGATTGATCTCGGCCAGCGGGTCGCGGTGATGCGCGTCGAAGCCGGCTGAGATGATGATCAGGTCGGGCGCGAAACGCTCGAGAGCGGGCAAAACGCGCGTGCGGATCGCCTCGCGAAAATGATCGCTGCCGGTGTTCGGCGCGAGCGGCGCGTTGACGATGTTGCCCGCCCCGGTCTCGTTTTTGGCGCCGGTGCCGGGAAACAGCGGCATCTGGTGCGTCGAGCAATAAAGCACTGATGGATCGTCCCAGAAGATGTCCTGGGTGCCGTTGCCGTGATGCACGTCCCAATCGACGATCGCTACCCGCTCGGCACCGTGCTTGCGCTGGGCGTAGCGCGCGGCAATCGCCGCATTGTTGAACAGGCAAAAACCCATCGCCGTGGTCTTTTCGGCGTGATGGCCCGGTGGGCGCRAGGCGACAAAGACGTTGTCGATCTTGCCGGAGAAGACATCATCGACGGCGGCRTTTGCAGCACCGATCGCCGTGAGAGCCGCCTGCCAGCTTTTCGGGCTCAGCGTGGTATCGCCGTCGATCGTAGCCAACCCTTCCGTGGGCACCCGCCGGCGGATGTCTTCGACAAATTTCTCGGGATGAACGGAAAGAATCGTCTGCTCGTCTCCCATGGGTGCTTCGGCACGATCGAGCATTTCGAAGGGCTCGTCGTCGAGCGCGCGCTCGATGGCACGCAGCCTGTCGGGACGCTCGGGATGCCCTGGCGTCGTCAGGTGCTCCAGATAGATGGGATGGGAATAGAGCCGGGTGGTCATCACCCCACCTTATCAGCAATGGCCGGCCAAACCATGCAGTACCTGTCAAACCCCTGGGGAAATCGGCTACGTGATGCCGGTGCCGACCGAGGAGAAGTGAAGTTCAATTGGGGGCTGGCCGTTGAGCAGGAGCCCCTCCATGAGCGCTCGGAAAGCCTTCACCGCTTTCTCAGACGTCGCGCCGGGGTCCTCGGAGGTGGCGATCCACTGCGCTGCGTACAGCGAAGCGCCACTGATCAGCCGCGCCATCGCTTCCGGGTCGATATCACGTATGACGCCCTCCTCCTTGAGCGCAGCGAGGTTCTTCGTGATCGCCAGGATACAGGCGTTGGCATTGGGCCATTGCGCCGGATCACCGAGGACTGCCGGGCCGTCGCGCAACACGATGCGCTGAATTTCCGGTTCCAGCGCCATTTCGACATAGGCGATGTTCTCGTCGACGAAGCCCTGCCAGCGGGTCCTGGCCCTGGCGGAGATGGCGCTGAGGCGTAGCGACATTTCATGGTCGATCTGGGCCACGACGGCCTCGAACAGGCCCTTCTTGTCTCCAAAGTGATGGTAGAGCGCGCCACGCGTGAGCCCCGCCTCGGCGGTGAAATCGTCCATCGATGCGTTCGCGTAGCCCATCGTCGCGAATGCCCGCCGCGCGGCAGCAATCAACTTGGCACGTGTTTCAGCAATCATCTCGCTGCGGGGTTTGTGCGCCATCTTCATCGCTCATTCCTTGCCGCGCCGCCTTCACACACGCCGCGTATTTTTCTTCACATACGAAGCGTATGGTAATTGACATACGCGACGTATGCAATTATTTCCTTCACATACGCCGCGTATGTAAGTGGCAGACCCTCAAATTGCCAGGAGTGCTCCGATGCACAATCCTTATGGTGAGATTTTCAGAACCCCGGGAGCCAAAGGCTTCGCAGCGGCCGCCTTCATCGCCCGGTTGCCGATTGCCATGGCCCCCATCGGCATAGTCGCGATGCTGTCTCAGGCGGGTGGTGAATATTGGCTGGCCGGCGCCGTCGCGGCCACGTTCGCCTTGACCAATGCCTTTGCCGCCCCGCAGATTTCTCGCCGGATCGACCGTCTCGGCCAGACTGCCGTGGCCGTACCCACCACGATCATCTCCGTCATCGCCTTTGTCACATTGCTCATTGCAACACGTTATGACTGGCCGGCCTGGACGCTGTTCGTCTCGGCCTTCCTGGCGGCGGCCATGCCAAGCGTGCCAGCGATGGTTCGGGCGCGCTGGACCGAAATCTTCCGCAATCGGCCGGAACTCAACACGGCCTTCGCCTTTGAATCGGTCGCCGACGAAATGGTCTAAATCGCCGGCGCCTCGCTTTCCGTCGGCCTGAGCGTTGCCTTGTTCCCGGAAGCCGGCATGCTGGCCAGCACGCTGTTCCTGGCCCTCGGCATGGCAGCCTTCATCCTGCAACGGTCCAGCGAACCCAGGGGCAGGGACCCGGAACGTGCAAGCGGCGGCTCGGCGATCATGTTGCGACCCGTTCAGATCATCACGCTGGCGCTTGTCTTCATCGGTACGATCTTCGCCGCCGCTGAGGTCGCCGCCGTTGCGATCACCAAGGAACTTGGCCAGCCGACCGCCGCCAGCCTCGTCATTGGCGTCTACGCAGCCGGTTCCCTCGTCGTTGGCCTGATTGTTGGCGCATTGAACCCCAAGGCACCGAAACAGCGCCTGCTCGCCATCTCGATCGCCATCGTGGCACTGACCACCTTGCCGTTGCTGGTCGCCGACACGGTGCCGCTGCTCGCACTCGCCATTTTCTTCAGCGGCGTGGCGATCTCGCCGACCTTCATCATGGCCTTCGGCCTGATCGAACGGCGAGTGCCGGAAGACATGCTGACCGAGGGTATCACCTGGGTGATGGCCGGCATGGGCATCGGCATGGCGCTGGGTGCGTTCGTAACTGGTTGGGTGGTCGACAATTTCGGTGCGCAGAACGGCTTCTGGGTATCCGTGGCCGCAGGCACGATTTCCCTTGTGATCGTTCTTCTGGGCCAGAATACGCTTGCGGGCGAACACGAGGTCGAGTTACCGCAGCCCACACCACAAGCCGCGGAATGAGGCCCACTGGATTCCAGGCCTCCCGACAGCACCAATGAGCCGCCGCATCTGGCGGCTACGCCGCCTTCGAAATCTCAGTTATCTCCGTCCCCCGGGTGACTTCCATGCGTAATCCCTATAGCGAAATCTTCAAGGCCCCCGGCGCCAAGGCATTCTCGGCTGCCGGCTTCGTCGCGCGCGTGCCGATGTCCATGGTCACGCTTGGCATTGTGACCATGCTGTCCGAAGCCCGTGGCGAGTACTGGTTGGCCGGCGCCGTCGCCGCCGCTTTTGCCCTTTCCAGTGCCGTCATCGCACCGCAGGTCGCCAGGCTGATCGATCGCTATGGCCAGGTCCGCATCCTGCTGCCGAGTGCTGCCATGGCAGTGATTGCCCTCTCCGGGCTGATGCTCGCGACGCGCTACGACGCGCCCACCTGGGTGCTCTTCGCCTTCGCGATACTCGCAGGCGTAGCGCCGATCATGGGCGCCATGGTGCGCGCGCGCTGGACCGAGATCTATCGCGACACGCCACATCTGCACACGGCCTTCGCATTCGAATCGATCATGGACGAAGTGATATTCATGACCGGCCCGATCGTTGCCATCGGCCTCAGCGTCGGCTTTTTCCCAGAGGCCGGTCCTCTCGTCGCGACCGTGATGCTCGCCGTGGGCAGCCTGCTCTTTGCCGCCCAGCGCTCAACCGAACCGCAGGTGCACGCACAGGACCACGGAGACGGCCAATCCGTGATCTGGCTTGGTCCCGTCCAAATTCTGGTGCTGACCCTGATCGCCATCGGCGCCATCTTCGGCACCGCCGAAGTTACTGCACTGC